>JAVBUP010000024.1:0-32334 GCA_031555175.1 Coprobacillaceae bacterium | reverse complement strand
CTGCTGCGTGATAAGAAAATGTACGTCGATTTATCTCAAAAGAGTCTAACTTCATAATTTAGGTTTACCCTAAATTTTTTAGCCAAATATGGCTTTTGTTTTTACTGTGCCCAATTCATTACTTCATGTTGGAAGTTTTTTATTTTACTTAGTTTTCTTCTCTTGACATATTACCGAAAGACTTTCCATAATTATTTTATATGAAATGTTTAGTTATAGACACGACATAAATAGCGAATAAGTAAGTATTATAATATTTAACCTATTTGATAGTTTAATTATATCATTTTATATAAATGTTAAAAAATAGTTTAATCTTTCCAAATAAAAATGAATCCAATGATTCATTTTTAACTCAACTATATTTCTTTTTTATTGATAAAGTCAATTCTATATTGTCCATGAGTTTCTTCGTTATCTATAATTATACCCTCAGTAAGATTTACGCGTAAGACAATTGAATTTGGGTTATCCTCATCACCAACTTCATCAAACCATCCAAAAATCTTCTTGAATTTCGCTCTTATCGCAGCATTCTTTTCATCTTTTACCCATCCAAGATTTTCTGCTATACCTTGGAAAGAACACCAGTCTAAGCCACATATTGATACTTCATTATTCTCTTCAATTTCTAACATTTTGCTTTTTTTAGCATCAGTTGATATGTAGAATGCGCCATCTTCATAATATGCACATACCATTCGATTTGCCGGGCGTGGTTTTCCATCCGCACTTGGTGATAATGATATTGTTGCAAGGCCAATTATAACCTCCTTATCACCACCACAACGTTCTTCGACAAGTTTTAAAGCTCTTTCATATTTACTCATTTTATTTTCTTTATTATTATTTTTTTAATCAGTAATAAACTACTAGTCAAGTTTTAGCCATAACGCTGGACGAACACCACCAGTACATCTGCCATCACTCAAATTACCTTTTAAAACATTATTACCTTGAACTCCAATACTTCCATCTGTGCCAAAGACATACACGGCTTTTACACCATTACGTCCAGGTGTTCTAACCCACCACCACCAAGCATGTTCTTTACCTAATAAGTTCGCTATTCGTTTATTGTTGTTTTCATCTTTTCTTTGATACCAATATCTTTGATTCTTCCCTTTACCATACAAGATTGAACTGCTATCACCAAAGTATTTGCAAGCTACTTCGTCTAAACTTAATAAGAATATCTTATCTTCTGTATCGATGCCACCATAGGTATCAAACCATTGATTAGCTGGGTTTTTATTAACTACTAAAATTATTCTTGACTTCTCAGTTTCTGAGAATTTGTCATAAAACTGGTTGTTAAGATAATTTCTAAGAGAGCAATCCGCCCATGTTGTCTCTTTATATGTATTGTGGTAAGAGAGTTGATCAATGATTTTATCGGTTATAATCAAAGCCTTATTATCTTGGATATCTAAGACTCGCCATTTATAGTTACCAAATGAAATAATTGAACCAATATCAATATCATTCATTTTGTTTCTCCTTGATTGGAATTAATATATCCAGTTGTAAATCCTCCATTTTGTCATTTTTGACATAATTATAAAAGTTTAATGTTTCCTCAAAAACTCTTCCATAAGCCATTCCGGTGCTGGCACCACGAGTAGAATTCCAATCACTATCATATTTTTGACTTGTGTCAACCCATTTTTGTAGAAGACGACGATCCGCAAAATCCCATGATCTTAATACATGTGCTGCATAGAGCCCACCTTCAAAATTCAGTTTAATAAACGGTTTGGATATTACAATATCGTTAGGTACAGATATCCACATCTCATATCCACGAGAATATTGCCTTTTTTTACTTATACTTTGGAAACTATCAAAACCAAAGCAGCGAACATCGGGTTTCACTTTGAGAATATCTCTTTCATTTAGGAACTGTTTTATCATTTCAAAGGCTTGATTCTCAGGGTTTCCACCAGTTACAAAAATGGAAGCAATTGTCATAGGTGGGATATATACAATTCTTACATCTTTATCTTCTAATTTATTTAGACTTTCATGAGCTTTATTTAGTTCTTCTATTGAAATATTTTTACTCACTTTATTATCAGAGAATGATAGAGGACTTACAGCGGAAAGCATACTTTTATCATTCAATAATTCTAGTTCTAAGTATATGTCAGCTTTATTTTGCAGTTCATCGACAAAATCTGTCAATATTGATTTAAGTGTTGATAAGGCGGTTATTTGCTCATCCAATTTGCTTATATTTTCTTTGAAAACCTCAATGACTTCTACAGCATTTTGATTGCAAAGGATATCTTTTATTTGCTTAACTGGAATTTGTAGTTTACGTAGAATAATGATTTGCTGGAGACGTTTGATTGCATCTTTATCGTAAACACGATAAGCATAGTCATCTATTCGATTGCTTTTAATTAGTCCAATCTCTTCATAATAACTAAGCATTCTTCTAGAGACACCATATTCAGATGTAACTTGTTTGATCGTTATAAACTCCATGATTTCTCCTTCCTGTCTCCATAAAACTATTATAAACTGATACACGGTGTGCGAGTCAAGAATATTATCCAATATTTTAAAAAACAATCAAAAAATCTTAGGTGGATTATAGGTGCTGTTCGATATGTATAATTAAGAAAGAATTATTATTGGTCAGTAGCAATGACAATAATATTCCATTGAATGCCAAACTTATCTCGAATTGTCGTATGCATTGGACTATAAAAAGTTTGGGTAGGGTGGAGTAATACTTCTCCTTGTTCTTTTAGCTTATTATAGATATTATTCCCCAAATCAACACTACTAGGATTAATTGTCAAATAAACCATACTTACAGGTGTAAGCGGTAGAGATAGTTCATCTGCAAATGTAAATGATGTATCAAAAATATCCATCGTTGCATGAAGTATATAATTACTTACATTCTCGTGAATACCATCAGGCACATAATCATCATATCTCATTACTACTTTGTTTTGTCCATTAAATACTTTTTCATAAAAATTAATTGCTTCTTCGCATTGCCTATTAAATACTATATAAGGTGATACCATAATTTCAATTCTCCTTTGACTTGATTATATCACTATATTTACTAATAGTCATTTAGTAATGATATGCTTACTGCAATTATTGAATTAGTAAATATAGTGTATCATTATGTTTTTGGAAGTGTACAAAAAAATAGCTATAAAAGCTATTTCAAAATTTGTTTATTACTTTGCCTAATGTATGCAAATTTCCTAAAATTCAACTGTAAAGTCATAACTAAAGATCCCAATTCTGTTCCTTTTTAATCCATAATTGGTAAAATAGTAATCCAATTATTGCTGTAATAATAGCACCAATAACTCTGGTAATCCATATATTTATATCTACATTTCCCAGTATATTCATTGCTAATGTTCCTATACGAATTGATAATACAAAGGAAATGATCCACTTTAAAATAACGTAGTTTTTCTTGTTGTTCATAAATGTCTCCTTTTAATTAATTAGCTGAAATAAAAGCAATTATAAGAAAAACAATAATTAATGACAGAGCAAATAATACTTTCAATAACGTATTATTTTTCATCATATTGTTTTCTACACTATTAACTTTCTGTTCTAATATGTTTTGAATATCGTTGTCAACAAGAACGTCTATGCTAATTTGTAATTCTTTTGATAATGCTAGTAGTTGTTTTGCATCTGGAATCGTTTCATTTAATTCCCAATTAGATATTGTTTGTCTTGTAACACCAATTTTATCTCCTAACTGCTCTTGTGAAAGTTGTGCTTGTTTTCTCTGCTTTAAGATGTTATTTCCTAGATTCATATTCATTTAATTCCTCTCTACAAATATAATTATATTATTATACATTACTTGTTTCTACCAAACTTCTTTGGAAGTTTGTCAAAGAAACTTAACATTTATGATTATTGATATTATGTAAAGGATAATTTTTCTTTATATCTTGATTTTATTTATTATTGAGGTAGTATTTTAGAATTTCTTTGTCTCTTATAACAATAAATTTCGTAAAATAAACACTTTCATATTTTGATGAAACTAATTTGTCATAACAATTAGAAATTAGTTCAAGAGCTTCATTTTCATCTACCCATAATAGTTTAGAGCCTTCAGCTCTTTCTTTTGTAGTTAAATGCAATTCATTAGTATTAGTTATTACTTTTGATACAAAAACATAGGAAATTTGTTTGAAATTACCGTGCGATTTATGTTCTTCAATAGTTCCTAAATCTCTAGTGATTTCAACAACGCAACCAGTTTCTTCCATAACTTCTCTTATAAAAGCCTCTTGTGGGCTCTCGTTATCTTCAAGACCACCACCAGGCAGTTTAAATTCATTTTTTAAAGTTTTATTAAATATAGCAATCTTTCCATCATCATTAACAACTATTCCTCTTGCTCCATATCTAATCATTGGATTATTAAATGGAATCTCTTCTAAGCCTATGTCCTTATCAGTTAATATTTTAATACAGTCCATATTATTTCTCCTTAATATTTTATCCTAAACATATTTCAAAACTTTTTATTTCTACAATTATAGTCCGTTTTAGTGTAAAAGAATTTGCAAACTATTTCTATAAATTATTATAAACAAAAAACTCATGTAATACCATTATTTTATAATAGCTTACATGAGTATAGTTTTGCATTGGAGCGGGTGATGGGAATCGAACCCACGTAGTCAGCTTGGAAGGCTGAAGTTCTACCATTGAACTACACCCGCATGGCGGTCTGGACGAGATTTGAACTCGCGATCTCCGCTGTGACAGAGCGGCATGTTAACCCCTACACCACCAGACCAGTAGTGAACATACACTAATATACACTATTTTGACTATTTTTTCAAGCATTTTTGTTATATACTATATAAGAAAGAGAGTTGATATTATGGTCAATATATTAACAACGTATAAAGAAGTTAAGGTGCTTCATACGATGCTTGAAACTCCAGAAAGTTTAGTTGGGGAGAAAAGTATACCTGGTTATGGAGGAGCGTATTTCTTTATTGCAAATTTCGAGGCAGATGTGATTTTAATGCGAGCTTTTGGCGGAAAAGAGATGTTAGCAGAGCTTAAATATGAAGATATCTTAGAAGTACATCTTGATGCATGTACTCGTTATACTGCCGTTAATTTTAAGAAGACACTGATATTTAAATTTGATATTGTCATCGTAATGAATGATGAATCAATTTACTATTTGGAATCACAAGATTGTGACTTACTTCCAGAAATAATAGCTATCCTTAAAAAATCAGAAGTTAAAGTTTATGATAGATTGGGATTAACTGGTAAGGGATTTATTGAATATTTTAAAGATAATATTGAACTATGGGCAAAAGATCATTTGATTGATAATCCAAGAATAAATGATAATCGACCAAAAATCAGGAGAGAGTAATATGACAAGAATTTGCTTGCGTTGTGGAAGTGAAATGAATCTTAACTATGAAGCTGAATCTGGTAGTGAAAGCATGAGTGGACAACGAGGATTTCTATTAGTTGATAGACATAAAGTATTATCAAATAAAAGACATATTTGGTGTAATGTTGCTATCTGTCCAGAATGTGGAGAAGTGTCAATTTATACAGAAGAGTTGAATAAGCTGAAAGATTAATGGAGGGGAAATATGTTTGCTGATTATCATGTTCATACTAGTTTTAGTATGGATTCTAACTATGTTATGGAAGATGTTGTTAAAGATGCAATAAAATTGGGCATTCAAGAAATTTGCTTTACGGATCATGTTGATTTAGGCAATATTGCTCATGGACCATATGTTGTCGATTTTCCTAATTACTATAAAGAATGTGAAAGACTGAGAACAAAGTACAAGGATAAAATTGTTATTAAAATTGGATTAGAATTTGGTGTGCAAACCCACACAGTAAATGATTATAATAAGTTATTTGCTAGTTATCCATTTGATTTTATAATAATGTCAAATCATCAAATTGATGATCTAGAATTTTGGTTTAATGAATACCAAGATGGTAAAACGCAGTTAGAAATAAATATCGGGTATTATAAATATGTGTTAGAAACAATTAAAAAATATAAGAATTACTCAGTACTTGGACATTTGGATGTTATAAAACGCTATGATCCATATGGAATACTAGATGATAAAATAGTGGAGAAAGAAATAAAAGCTTTGTTATCTCAAGTAATCGAGGATGGTAAGGGAATTGAAATTAACACTAGCAGTTTTAGATATCAATTACCTGATTTAACACCAAGCCGCCAAATTCTAAAATGGTATAAAGAGTTGGGTGGAGACATTATCACATTCGGATCTGATTCTCATGAACCTAGTTATTTGGGTTATAAAATAACTGAAATTAAGGAAGAATTAAAAGCAATGGGATTCAATAATTTTTATACATATACAAAAATGCTCCCAGATAAACACAGCTTATAGATACTTACAATTCTATTGTTGGTGTAATGAGTATATTTATTTATGAAAAGTAAGTATTTGCTAATGCTTACTTTTTGTGTTAAATTGTGCAAAATAAAAAACCTTGAGCTAATCAAGGTTAATTTTATTATGGCGGAGACAGAGGGATTTGAACCCTCGCGCCAGTTTCCCGACCTACACCCTTAGCAGGGGCGCCTCTTCAGCCTCTTGAGTATATCTCCATTTTTCAAAGGCTTACTTATAATAACATAAAGGTTTTGAAAAATCAAGAATACAGTAATATATTTTATGTTTTATCAAGGGTTTATTAACGATATATAATTGTTACTTTCTTAGCTCCCACCAAGTTTCACAAGAGTATGGCTTAAAGCCGATACTATAGTAAAATTGTTTGCTGGTATTTACTATGGCAAACTTAGCCCCTGCATCTCTACATCTCGATACTGCTTCAAGAACTGCAGCTTTACCAAGCCCAAGTTTACGGTAGTTTGGGTGTGTAGCAACTGGTTCTACAAGTGCGTAATAAGAATTAGGGAGCAACCACATTCCACAATATGAAGTATACATATCTTTATCTCTTGTAAATATATTCAAATCTAATCTCACATCACTACCAGAAATACTTTTTTTGCGCATATCCATCGCTTGTGGTGTCCTAGGAGTATCTTCTTCGTGTCCAAACCCTTTCCACATTACATTGTGTAATAAGTAAATATCACATTCATCTTGTAGACTTTTAAGTTTGAATCCCGTTGGCAGTGAGTATGATAAATCTTGATCTAAATGAATGATTGAAGTAAATTGTTTATTTGTTGTCGCAATAAAATTAAGACTAGCTGCTACATCTTGCAATTCTATATCTTTATCATCAATAGAAATACGTATCGCTCCATCTTTTGCTATATTATCACGTGCGTAAATAACTAAGTCCTTTTTTAAATAACTGTAATCTGGATCAATGCAAAACCATGCCTCACCATAATCATCTTCGTATGTAGCTAATGCTACAATTATACCATTATCTTCCCAGATGCCAATTCGATGTAATTCATCATTGTTGACATATGGTAAAGAGAACATCCATTCCCATCTTCCCCACGTAAAATTTGGAGTTACTAAATTATCTTTATTTATACGAATTAGGAAGTCACGAACTTTATAGAAGTCAGCTGTGAAACCAGGTTCACTTGTATACGATCTTTGAATAATAGCCATTATATCAATTCATTTCTAATAATATTTATTGCATCTATTAAATTATCACATATTGCATAAGTTTTAGTGGCAAAATCCAATTCTGGATATTTCATATCTGGTACGCAAATAACATTGATATTAGCCCTGAATGCTGCTAAAATACCCATTTCTGAATCCTCTAATACTACAGCTTCGGCAGGCAACACATTAAGTTTACTGCAAGCTCTAAGAAATATCTCTGGTTCAGGCTTAGACATAGTTACTTCATCACCACAGATTATATCATCAAATGTATCAAGTAATTTTGCAGTTGCCAATATATCAATAACTCGTTGTTTACTGCTAGAAGTAGCAACAATCATTTTTAAGTTATTATCTTTAGCAAATTCAATAATTTCTAGTAATCCTTTTTTTAATGGGATTGTAGTTTTAAATGAATCAGATACATATTTATGAACATCTTTAACTAAAGCTTGAAAATCAAAATCATGCCCATATTCCTTTAAGAATAGATTAGTTATTTCTTTAATGCTTCTACCAAGCATCTTAGTATAAAAGTCTTTATCGAAATGGAGATTTCTTTTTCCCATTTCGATTACATATCCGTCGTAAGTAACAACCTCACTATCGATCATCAAACCATCCATATCGAATAGAATAGCTTTAAGTCCCACATAAATCACCTCATGTATCATTATATCAAAATCTAAAATAATAATCTTTGTTTTAGGTAAAAAAAAGGTTGGTAATGCATATGTTTGAAATAAGGAGTTGATTTTAATGAATATATGCAGAGGTGAAATTTACTATGCTGATTTATCTCCAGTGGTTGGTAGTGAGCAAGGCGGTTATCGACCTGTATTAGTACTGCAAAACAATAAGGGGAATAAATATTCTACAACAATTATAATTGCGCCGATTTCATCTCGGATAACAAAGTCTTGTTTGCCCACCCATGTATTAATAGAGCATGATTCCTTGGATAAGAAATCAATGGTACTATTAGAACAAATAAGAACGATTGATAAAAAAAGAGTAGCAGAGAGAATTTGTGATGTTGATGAAGAAACTATGAATAAGGTTGAAGAAGCCATGAAAACAAGTCTAGGCTTAAAATGATAAGTATGCTACAATAATGTATAAAGGGGAGGATGTTTTTATGAACAGATTAGTTTTAAAATCTAAGGCTAATGAAATATTATTTTCTTATCGTAAGTACTATGAGAACACTTTATTTGTAGTAGTGCTTATATCAGCAGTAGTTTCATTAGTTACTGGTTTCTTATCATCATTTTTTATACCAGTATTAGTTACAGTAATTGGTAATGTTGTAAATTTGGTATTTGGACATGGGCGTTATGTCGCATCATTAAAGGTTTCAAAAGATCAAAACATTGATGCCCAAGAAGATGGCTTTGCTGGAGCCAAGAACTTTAAAAATTTATTTGGTACATATGCTATTATGGGACTTATGACATTTGCAATTAGCTTTGTAATTGCTTTTATAGGTTTATTTGCTTATGGCATGTCAAATCTTGGGAATCTTACTGATTTAGTAAGAGAATTAGATTACTACGGTACTGGTGTATCTGTTAATTCACTTAATGTTCTTGGATCATTATTAGTGTTTATATTGTTCGTTATTATATTAATAAGTATTGCTATATTATATTTCCGTTGTTGTACGGTATTAGTTCCTTATTTACTAGAAGAAAAAGGAATAAAGAATTTTAATGCTTTAAAAGAATCGAATAGGATGATGAAAGGGTATAAATGGGATTATTTCATGCTACTTTTATCATATTTCGGTTGGATGATACTAGGAGTTGTAATATCGATGGTCACATCATTAATAATTGGATTTATTCCGTTAGGTTTGCTAACGACGTTTATAACGACAATTATAAATGGGTATATTAATATTATGTTATATAATGCTCATCTAAGCTTAACTGAAACTCAATTTTGGTTTGCACTTGATGAGATTCATAATCCAAAACCAATTGAAGTTAATGAAGTAGTTGAAGTATATGAAGAACACAATATTGAGGAATAAGTAATTATTCCTTTTTTAAAGTAAGATATGGAGGTTACTATATGCACATAACAAACAAACAAAAATTTCTAACATTATGCTTAATATTGCCTTTCTATATTTTCTTAGGAGGCTATATAGTTGCATACTCGATAATGTTTATATTTAGCGTGTTAAACCTTAATCTGACTGAGCAGCTATATTTAATGTTAGTAAATCTAATTACGCCATTTATTACACTTTGCATGTTATTCTTTACATATAAAGAATTTCTCATTGATTCATGGCATAAATTTGAAGAATCATTTTCAAAAAATATGAGATGGATTTTTACTGGGGGGATTGGAATAGTATACCTTGGTAACATTGCTTCAAATATCTTGATGTTATCACTTAACATTGTCGATAAAAGTGATAATCAAGCTACTATAGAGTCATTAGCAGATAATTTTCCTGCTTACATGATTATTTCTGCTGTAATACTTGCACCATTGGTTGAAGAAATGGTTTTCAGAGGTTTTATCTATAATTGGTTAAAAAAATATAATGTGATACTTTCAATGATAATCAGTAGTTTATTATTTGGGTTGTTGCATGTATTTGATTCTATATTAGTGAATAACGATTTATCAGAGTTAATTCAAATGATTCCATATGCTGTTATGGGCTTTACTATCTGTTATAGCTATAAGAAGTTTAATAATATATTTGTTCCTATCGGAATTCATTCTTTGATGAATGCAATTGCGATGATTGCAATCTTATCTCAAAAATAGGCACTTCGTTGAAGTGCCTATTTCTTATTAATCAATCCTCTTATTTTTGCTCCTGCTTCATCTATTTTATCTTGTGGTATTTTCATAACATACATTGTTTCTTTGTACTGAGCAATATATTCATATGCATCATCACCTTTTAATACATCGCTATTTTCAAAAGATAAATTTCCCATACTTGGTACTAATGAGACTAAATCATACATTTCACTACGACTTAAATTAGTTTGCATATGATCACTTATAATCTTAAGAACGGAATCAAACTTTGTTACAATAGTAGGGCTAGCCATTTTTTTAACTAGTGCTTTTATAATAAGTTGTTGCGCCTCACTGCGACGTCCATCAGTAACAGTTTTGCGATGGCGAGCATACGCTAATGCTTGCTCTCCATTTAGATTTTGTGAACCAGCTTTTAAACAAATTGAATCTGCTTTATCATTGCTATCCATTTCACAGAATGGATAGGCAACATCAACTTTTATGTTACCAACTGTATCTATTAACTTCACTAGGGCTTGGAAATCAAATTTTAAATAGTAATTAATTTCAATATCAAGATAATTTTCTAATGAAGATATTAAACATTGTATTCCGCCTTTTCTGGTAATATGCGTTGCTTTGTCTTTTATATTATTATTACATGATACTGGCATAAATGTATCACGAGGAATACTTGTCAGTAATATTTCTTGAGTTTTTGGGTTAATAGTCGCAATTATAATCGTATCGGCTCGAGTATTTGCAGTAATTGAACCATCTTCTTCACGATTGTCTACGCCAGCTATTAATACATTAAAAGGTGTAGTAGTAACACTAACTGATTTACTTTCAATTTCTACTTTTCCTTTAATGGTTTTTATTAATTTAGTTGATGACTCAAAGGTAGTAAAAGTAGATAATAAGCTATCTAAAGTGGCATCATCAATCACAATGATATCAACTTTGCTATCTTTCAAAGCTTCATAAGATTTCTTTGTATCAAGATATCCAATCAATGAATAATTATCTTCTTTCAAATTAAACTCTTTATTCAACACCTTTACAAGAACATCTTTACCATAATTCTCATCCTGATTAGTATAGCCAATCTTTTTGTCTTTCAAATCACTAAGTGTAGTAATAGGGCTATCTTTTAAAGCATACACGTGTACTGTATGATAAGCACCATTATTGTTTAAAATGTAGTTGAATGTATCATTTACACGATAATAAAAGTAATTCGCAAATGATAATGCAATACACAATAACAGAATTAAAACCTTTAAAAATGTTTGTTTCCTCAAAAGTCTTTTCCTTTTTTGAGTGTCGTATTTTTTAGTCATTTTACGCGATAGAGTTTTAGTATAAAATCTCAGTATATATATAGTAAATACTAAAGTAATAATAGTAATTATTGCTTTAATCCAAATATTAAAAACTTCAAAGAGATTAAATTGGATGAGTAGGGCTAAAGTTAATAATATATATAATAGCCCAAGTAATAAAGTACTTAGTTTTTTCATAAAATCACCATCTACATTATAAGATATTTTTGCTAATAAAGAAACATATATATAAATAAAAGGCAACCGAATTTGGTTGCCTAGATCGTTTCGAAATTAAATTCCTAAGATTTGATTACTTAAATCTTCAGTATTTTGATTAGTATAAAGACGGTAATAATATCCTTTTTTTTCTAATAGTTCAAGATGAGTTCCATCTTCAACAATTTTGCCTTTTTTGAGAACTAAAATGCGATCCGCATTAACGATAGTTGATAAGCGGTGAGCAATAATAAAACTTGTACGATTAGTTAATAAAGTATCAATAGCATGTTGAATGATCTGTTCAGATTCAGTGTCAATACTTGAAGTAGCTTCATCAAGAACGAATAAACGAGGATCTGAAATAATTGCTCTAGCAAAACTAACTAATTGCTTTTGGCCAGTTGAAAGTCTATTTCCACCTTCACCAACTTCACTATCATAACCATTATCCATTTCCATAATGAATTCGTGAGCATTTACAAGTTTAGCTGCTTCAATGATTTCTTCATCTGTTGCATCCAACTTACCAAAACGAATGTTATCTTTGATTGTTCCAGAAAATAGGTGAGGGGTTTGTAATACATACCCTAGATTTGAATGTAGCCAAGCAATACTGCGCTCACGATAGTCAACACCATCAATTAAGACACCACCTTCTTTTGGTTCGTAGAAGCGGCATAACATATTTACAATTGTCGATTTACCAGAACCGGTTTCTCCGACAAGTGCAATTGTCTGCCCTTGTTTGACAGATAAGTTAAAGCCTTTTAAAATAATTTCGCTTTCATTGTAATAGAAGGTAATATCTTTAAACTCAATATCACCATGGATTTCTTCAAAGTTTTCTACCTTCTTATCAAAGGCATCTCCATATTTTTGAATAACTTCTTTTGTATCAATAATTGATGGAGTACTATCTAACAAATCCAATACACGTTCTCCAGCCGCTTGAGCCATTTGCATTTCAGCCATTAATCGAGCGATTTGACGTAGTGGTTCAAAGAACTGATTAGCATATTGAATAAATAATACTAATGTACCAAATTCGATTGACGCAACCAATACTTCATTACCACCATACCATATTAAAGCAGCAGTAGCTATTGAGGATAACCCCATAACTATTGGCATGAATAAAGCTGATAATAATGCGCTTCTTATAGAGTTATATTTCATTTCAGAAGTAAGGCTCTTAAAATCAGTAAAGTTATTTTCTTCAATGCCTAGTGTTTTTGTAGTTTTAGCACCATTAATTCCTTCATTAAAAGCCCCAGTTATTTTTGAGTTTATCTTTCTAACATTTCTATGTGCTTTTAGAATTCTTGTTTGGAACCAAACTGAAATATAAGCTAGGGCAGGGACAATCATTAATACTAACAAAGCCATACGCCAATTTACATAGAACATAACTCCAGTAGCTGCAAACATTACAGTTAATCCCCATACTAAGTCAATTAGTCCCCAAGACAGTATCTCTGCTAGACGACCAATATCACTGGTTACACGAGTTAAAATCCATCCTACAGGTGTAACATCAAAATAACTAAAAGATAATTCTTGTAGCTTTGCAAAAGCTTTTTTTCTAACTTCATATGCGAAGCTTGATTCAATACGTCCACTTGTTTCTAAGAATAAATACACAACAAATCCTTGGATTAAGACAATAACTAAGTAGAAAAGTCCAAAGCCCCATAATTCATTTGTATCAGCTCCATTAACAACAAAATGGTCAATTGCATATTTATTTAAGTAAGGAAATATTACATCTACAATCGCGATTATAACCATACAAGCAAATACACGATATAAGTATTTTTTATGTTTTCCTAATAATTTAATAATTTTCAACCATAAACTGCCATTAAATTTATCGTCAAATTCTTGTTCTTCAAATGCGTGGTTCATTATTCCACCTCCTTAGTAATTAAGTTACTTTGGATTTCATATATACGTTTATATAATCCTTCTTCATTGATTAAAGAATCATGATCCCCAACTTGGGAAATGCTTCCTTTTTCAAAAGTAATAATTTTATCAGCTTGCATAGCACTAGAAACACGATGCGTGATAATAATCATAGTCGTATTTTTAGAGACATCTTGCAGTGCCTTACGAATAGCTGCATCAGTTTCAGTATCCACCGCTGATAGAGAATCATCAAAGATTAATACTGGAGTATTGCCGATAACTGTTCTAGCAATCGCTACACGTTGTTTTTGCCCACCCGATAAAGTTACACCATTTTCTCCAACTGGTGTTTCATAGGCTTTTTCGAACTCTGAAATTACACCATGCACTGATGCAATTCTAGCAGCTCTATATACATCATCTTCTGATGCATCTTTATTTGAAATATGGATATTGTCATAAATAGTTTTCGAGAACAAGAATGGCTCTTGTAATACAATACCTACATGTTTTCTAACCCAACCACGGGCAATTGATTTAAGTTCAATGCCATCGATTTTAATACTTCCCGCCGTGTAATCATAGAGACGTGTAAGTAAATGGACTAAGCTTGATTTACCAGATCCAGTTGGCCCTAATATTGCTACTGTTTGTCCAGCCTCAATCGTAAAGTTAATATCATTAAGAACATTGACATTTCCATCATCATATTTGAAATCAACATGACTAAATTCGATTGCTCCACTAATTTCTGGAGTTAATCCAGTATCGATATCTTCAACTGGCTCATCAAGAATTTCTTGGATACGTCCAATTGATACTGACATTTTTCCAGCATCAGCTAACATTCTTCCTAAACTCCTTACTGGCCATAAAATCATTGTTTCGTAAGAAACGAACACTGTAAATGTTCCAAGGCTGATATCACCATTTCCAGCAAATACAATTCCTGTTACAACAACTATTAGTATTTGAACTAAGCAAATTAAATCTGTTCCACCCCAATAGTATGCTAGCAATTTAACTAAATCGTAAATTGACTTTCTAAACTCCTCATTCTTTCCTTCGAACTTTTCGATTTCGTATTTTTCACGATTAAAGGCTTTTACAACACGAATTCCAGTTAGATTTTCTTGGACAATAGTAGAAAGTTCTCCTTCAATTTCATCAGCTCTAGTAAATACTTTTTGCATATTCTTAAAATAAATAGCAGAAATTATAAATAATAGTGGCATACTCGCAATAGAAATAAGTGCAAACATAACATTTTTACTCATCAAAATGTAAATAGCCATTCCTACTGTTAACAAAGACCAGAATATTTCAGTAAATTGACCAGCAAAGAATCTTCTTATTGTATCAACATCTGATGTACACCTTTGAATCAAATCACCTGTTTTTGACTTTACATGATATGAATATGGCATGCGTTGTAGGTGATCATATAATTGATCTCTGAGACGTTGGATAGGACGCTCACAACCTCTTGCTACCATGTTTCCACGAGTATATACAAATATACCAATTGTTGCATTGATAACTATAATGATAACGGCACCAACCCATAGATTTTCACGAATATAACTAGCTCCACCAAATAGGGATGTTATATTATAAATTAATCCTGATGTTAATGGCTCCTGATTGATAACATTATCAATTAAGAATGCAATGTAGAGAGGAGTAGTTAGTTGCAATAATACATAGACAATCATTGATAGAATTGCAATTAAATACTTCAAACGATCTCCCTTAAATAAATTCCAAATAAATTTGAATTGTTTCATAAATACCTCCTAAAATAAGCATAAAAGGCCATAAGGCCTTATAATAAATAAAACCTGGATTATATAATCCAGGTCTCCATGTTTAAAGATGTGCGTTAAAAGATTAACTCACTACGAAGAAGGATTATATTATTAAGATTAATTTGGTTAACTGGTTTTCTAACTTCATTATTCATCTTAAACTCCTCCTTTCTTCAATACTCTTCCACAGTATACATCTCTAAGTGTATTAATGCAAGTGTTTTAGTGATTAATTCCGTTTAATTCTACACTTCCATTGATAGTAGAAGCAGATATATTTGTTCTGATATCTGAGTTTCTGGAATAACTTGTTTTAATTGAAGTGATGCCAGCGATACCTTTTTTGAACTTATCTCCATCTATTAATACAGAACCATTTACTGTAGTAATTGATAGATCATAATCAACATCTTCGCCATCTGGATGTTCAAGGCTACAGATTATTTTACCATTTACAGTATCAAATTTGCCATGATTAAAGAAACAATCATCAAGTTCAATCTTACCATTAACTGTTTCAATTTTCATATCATTACAGCTAATTCCTTCAACGTAAATTTTGCCATTTGCTGTTTGAATATTACAGTTTCCATTAATAATAACTCCATCACTGATTACCTTTACCTTCCCATTTGCTACTTCAGCAATGATATCAAAAGTATTATTTGAATCAGGAATTGAAATGTGAAGTTTTGGAGAACCAGAGTTTTTCATCAAATTTCCCAAATGTGTGTCTTCATGAAATAATAATTGTCCATTTTCAAAGTTAAACGAATACTTAATATCAGTAAAATCATCATCTAAGACTACTTCTATATAATCTTCATCTACAAATTCAATATCAACGGAAATGTTAGCCCCATGAATATCAATTAATGAAATACTTTGTTGTCCCTTATATAATTGCATTTTACTACTCCTTTGCTTATTTCTATTTATGTCTATATCTATAATGTCATTATCATAATAGTAATTGCGTTGCTTGCGACTATTTTTTCTAACCGATCTGCGAATTCCTCTAACAATCTTAAATGGTATAGAAATCACTAAGCAAACAAGGACAATAAAGAATACTCCTAGTAATGTAATTCCTACAGGTGGAATTATTAGTACACTAACTAATCCTAACACAAGTACAACAAGGACAATCACACAAAGTGCTATCAGAACACCTAGCACTGCAATTGCTGCTTTTAACATTTTATTAGACTTGTGATTATAAGAAAACTTAACCTTTTGAGGTTCATCATCTTCAACTGAAAATTCGAAAATAGGCGATGAAGAATCAATTTGTTCATCATTTTCTTGGTCTAATGATTGCCCATCCAAACCATCAATAATTGTTTTAGCTAACTGCTTGATATCTCCAATCTCGCTTATAAGATCAGCATCTGATTTCCCATATTCATTTGCTTCAGCAAAGTATCCTTCATAGTAATCAATTATCCTTTTTGTTTCCGTCTTATTTAACTTCATTGATAAATTATGCTCAAGTTGCTTTAAAAATTCTATTTTAGTCATTGTCGTTACCCCCGATAATTATATCTGCGACTTTTTTGAAGTCATTCCATTCTTTTCTCAAAATATCCAATCTATTAATTCCTTCTTGTGTAATCTTATAATATTTTCTAACTCTTCTTTCATCAGAAATATTAGAATATGTTTCTAATAACCCATCAGCTTCTAAGCGACGTAGTAGAGGATATAAAGTGTTCTCATTCACATCCATTAATTTGGACATTTCTACTTTTAATCCATAGCCATACATCTCTTCTCTTGCTAGAGTTGCTAGAACACAAATATCTAAAATACCTTTTTTAAACTGTGTGTCCATATGCCCTCCTTGTGTTTAACACTATACTTTGTTTTACACATACTGTGTTTTACACACATATAATATACCTTGTTACTAATAATTGCAATACCTTTTTTGAATTTATTGCTAAATTGCATGAAAATAGTCAGATTTATAGTGTATAATACCCTTATGAAAGGTAGGTAATATTATGAAATTGAAAGAAATGCCTTATGTTAGAGTAGAATATGAAGCGTTTAAAAAAGACTTTGAAGTTATTTTAGATCAGTTTAGTAGTGCCCAATCATTTAATGATGCTAAGGATGCTCACAAAAAGTATTATGAAATTACGGAGGAATTATCGACAAGTATAACGCTTGCCTCAATTTTTCAAAGTATTGATACAACTGATCCATTTTATGAAAAGGAACAAGGATACTACGATGAAATGGGCCCATTATTTGATGAACTAAACAGCCGCTATAATAATGCTTTTCTTGATTCTAAATTTAGAGATAACTTTGAAAAAGAAGTTATGGGGTCATTACCAATAAAGAACATGATGATTGATAAAAAGGCATTTGATGAGAAAATAATTCCCGAATTGCAAGAAATTAATGCCTTATCTACAAAATATCAAAAGCTACTAGCATCTGCTAAAATAGATTTTAGAGGAGAAGAGTTGAATCTTCCAATGCTTGGAAAGTATATGCAAGATTTAGATCGTGATACTAGAGTTGAAGCATTTACAAAAAGAACAGAGTTTTTTATGAATAATAAAGAAGAGTTAGATACTATATACGACGATTTAGTTAGAATAAGAACGAGAGCGGCACAAAAATTAGGTTATGAAAACTTTATCGAACTTGGATACTATATCATGGGGCGTAATTGTTATGATAAAGATATGGTCAAAAACTTTAGGGACCAAGTCAAAAAATACTTAGTACCATTAGCCACTAGATTATATGAAGAAAAAAGAGTTCGTTTAGGATTTGAACGTTTAACTTTTATGGATGAGCCAATCAATTTTACAAATGGAAATCCAAAACCTATTGGCACACCTGAAGAAATTTTTGAAAATGGTAAAAAGATGTATGCGCAGTTATCACCTGAGACAAAAGAATTCTTTGAGTTCATGTTAGATAATGAACTATTCGATGTATTATCGAAGAAAGGTAAAGCTGGTGGAGGATACTGTACTGAAATCGACAAATACAAATCTCCGTTTGTATTTGCAAATTTTAATGGAACATCTGGAGATATCGATGTGTTAACACATGAATGTGGGCATGCGTTTGAAGCTTACTTAGCTAGAAATATGGAAGTTAAGGAACATAAACGTATTGGTATGGAAACTGCCGAAGTTCATTCAATGTCAATGGAGTTCTTCACTGAATCATGGATGGAATTATTCTTTAAGGATAGAAAAGATGATTATCTATATATGCATTTAGTAGATGCGATACTATTTATTCCTTATGGATGTATGGTCGATGAATTCCAACATATTGTTTATGAGCAACCAGAATTGACTCCAGCGCAAAGAAAAGAGGTATGGAAAAAACTCGAATCTGAGTATAAGCCGCACTTAGATTATGATGGAGATCCATTCTTTGGAGAGGGCGGTACTTGGCAACGTCAAGCTCATATTTATGAAGTGCCATTCTATTACATTGATTATTGTCTAGCACAAATCTGTGCATTACAGTTCAAAGTTTTAAAAGATAGGGACTTTAATGAGGCATGGAGTAAATATTTACAATTTACTAAATCAGCTGGGATAAATGATTTTACTACTACTTTAAAACAAGCAGGATTAAAATCACCATTTGAGGATGGATGCGTAGAATTCGTTGTTAATGGTTTAGAAGAATATTTAAAATAACATCTCACGATGTTATTTTTTTAGTATTATGATAGAATATAGAAATGGAGGTAGTTATATGTTATTTAAAATGATTCACAATAATTTAAATGTATCTAACCTAAAGATTAGTTTGGAATTTTATCATAAAGCATTGGGTTTAACTGAGTATAAGAGAATTGATGGTCATAACTTTACTATTGTTTATTTACAAGATGGAGTAGGAACACATTTACTAGAATTAACATATCTAGACGATCACCCTCAAAAATACGAACTTGGTGATAATGAATTCCACTTAGCTTTTGAAACACACGACTATAATAAGGCGCTTGAATTGCATACAGAAATGGGTTGTGTTTGCTTTATTAATGAGGCCATGGGAATATATTTTATTGAAGATCCAGATGGATATTGGCTAGAGGTGTTACCCGCAAAATAGATAACAAAAGACTTGTAGTTCAAGTCTTTTTTATTTGATATTTTTAGCTGGTTTTCTAATAAAAATCGATTTCAATTTTTTGATATCTAGTGGAATTAATGGATAAGTATAAGAAATATTTGTACCATTATCAGTAAAATAAATAGTTATTAAAATAATTACTATACCAATTATAAATCCAGGAATACTAAATAAATAAGTTAGTAGTAGTAAAAATATTCTAAATATTTTAATTGCATAAGAGAATTCAATGCTAGGAATTAGAAAATTAGTAAATCCTGTTAGTGCGCCAATTAAGACAATGCTGCTATCTATTACTCCAGATTGGACTGCTATCTCTGATACAACTATCCCAGCAATAAGTGAAAAAATAGTGTTAAGATTTGAGGGAGTATTCATAGATGAGATACGAAGCATATCAATTCCTACTTCTATAATTAGAAATTGCCAGAGATTTGGGGTGCTAGAGTTAAACATATAGACTGGCATAGCAAGTAGTGTAACTAAAATAGCAATGAAGCGAACATAGCGTAAATATGTTCCAATAACAATATTTGAATAATAATCTTCTGGATGTTCAAAAAAATGGAAGATAGTAGTTGGGAACATTATTACGCTGGGAGTATTATCAACAACAATAATAATATGACCTTCTAATAAGTGGTTACTGGCAACATCTGGTCGTTCAGTATATCTAACCTTAGGTAGAGGGTTTAATAATTGTTGGGGCATTAATAATTCAATAAGTGTTTTTTCACCAGCGAAAAGATTATCGACATTAATATTATTCAGTTTATCTTTTATAATTGCTAATGTTTCTTTATTTACTGTATCATCCAAATATCCTATAGCAATATTAGTTCCAGACTTATTGCCGATAGTCATTAATTCAAAATTCAAATCCTTATCTCTAATACGCCGTCTAATCAAAGCAGTATTGAATATAATGGTTTCTGTAAAACCATCTTTAGGACCACGAGTCACCTTTTCAAGTTCTGGTTCATTAATCCCTCTGACTGGATATTCTCTAGCATCAATTATCAAGTAACCAGTAGTATTTTTCCCAATCAAGATAATTGCACCAGATAAAAACATTTGTATCGCTAAATTAATATCATCAGTAAATGATGTTTCAATATAACTTAAATTGTTCTTTATTATTTTATCTAGATCAGAAATTGTCTCTTTATCATTTAATAATTGTAATCTAGTAATAACTTGCATCATAATCATATCTTTGGCAAAGCCATCAATCAAGTAAAGGGTAAAAGCGTTATTATTTGAATTGATTTGTTTTTTTACAATATCAAAACTTTTATTCATTATTAGTGTCTCAAATTTATTGTCCATAATATCACCATCAATATTATTCCCAAAAAAATACACCTTATAGTCTAAGGTGTATTAAATAATTTTAGCTTTAATTTCTTCTAAATCAAATTTATTCTGTCTTGTTTTATAACTAAAACCATCATTTTCATCATATCTAGGGATGATATGGACATGGAAATGGAATACAGATTGGCCAGCAATTTCTTCAGCGTTAGATAGTATATTACATCCTTTAGCATTTAATTTTTTAACTATCTTTTTTGAAAGATTATTGACAACTCTAAATACTTGAGTAGCAGTATCAGAATCTAATTCCAAAATATTGCGTACATGTTTTTTTGGGATAACTAAAGTATGACCATAAGTGATTTGCCCAAGATCTAAAAATGCTACTACATATTCATCTTCATAAATTTTCGCACAAGGTATCTCTCCATTTGCAATTCTACAAAAAATACAGTTATTCATAATTGTTCCTCCTTAAGAAAAAATAAGTGTTTACACACTTATTTTACATAATTGCTGAACGTTTTGGCAAATGATTTTTCATAAATATCATAAGCGTTCTTTTTATAATAATGAGATTTAGTTTCTTCTAAAATATTTTCACTAGAAGTCAAATAAGTTGCGATTTGATCTTTTAGTACTTCGGCATCCACCTCATCAATATAGACAATGCTATAACCATTTGCTGTTGCAATTGATCCATTAATTAATCCAACTTTATCAGCTACACTAATTGCAGCTACAAGATTTTCATCAATTGATGTAGTTTCAGCACTAACAAGACCTAAGTCTCCACCAGAGGAAGCTGTTGTAGTATCAGTTGATAATTCTTTAGCGATAGCTGCGAAGTCTTCACCAGCACTTAAGCGATCTAAAATTGCTGGAACTTCATCTTTCGTAGCAACTTGGATATGCTTAGCAGTTCTAAATGAATAAGCTGCTAAAATATCTTCATAATTTTCATTGATATACTTTTCCATTAATAATAATGTTAAAGCATTTGGTCGACATAATTTTTCCTTAAAGTCTTCAGCATCTGCATAACCATAAGTCTTGAAGTATTTATCTGCATCTTCACCAAATGTTTTCATATAGTCATCGAATTTTTCATTAACTTTAGCTTCAATTGCATCTTTATCTGTTAATTCAATATCTGCAACAATTACTAATGCTTCTTGATCTAAAATATCAACGCCAATAGCTGCTAATAAATATTCATATAAATCTTGTTTCTTAACTTCTGTTCCATTAATAGTTAGAATAGTTGAATTGGCATCACTTACTTTTGAAGTATATGCGTTACTAGATGATGAACATCCAACTACAGTTGTAAGCACAAGTAAAATTGCTATAATTTTTTTCATGTTCATTACCTACTTTCTAAGTTCAGCTCTTGCTTTTGATTGATCTTCAATATAATCATTAAGCGCAGCTGCTAAATTTTCATCATTAATTACAATATCATAATCTTGATAAACCATTAAACTTATATAATCATCATAAGTTTTTAAAGTTTCCATCAAAGTTTCTCTAATACTCATATCAGCTTTTAATACTTCTTTTTTATCTTCAGTTACCCATATGAAATGATATCCTTTATAGTTAGATGCATCAACTTTAACTGGGTCACTTAATACACCTTGTTTAATAGTTGTTGAAACTTTTAAGAATTCCTCAACATATTCAGTATTATCATCACTTAAACCAAGATTTCCACCGTTTATAGCACTACCAGTATCATCTGAGTATTCTTTAGCGATTGCTGCCCATTCTTCCATTGTAGTTGCAGCAGCTAATTTTTGCTTTACAGTATTAAGTTTAGCTGTCTCTTCTTCAGTTGGATTATCAAGATCAGCAATCTTGACTAAGATGTGACTAACAAGTCTTGGGTTAGCATAGTCATAATAATCATCAAATACAGCATCAAAGTTTTCATCAATATATTTGCTTATATATTCATTGTATTGAAGAATGTAGACATATCTTTGCTCATATTCATCCATATCATTAAACCCATTTTGATATAACGCATAGTCTAATTGAGTTTTCCAACTAGTACCATAGTAATTTTGATATTGAGATTCAATAGTTTCTCTTTCAAGTTTTGCTGCTTCTATCATTGTATCAGTTTTAGGGAAATACACATTAATTATTTGCTCTTCTACATATTGAAATAATAAGTAATCTCCTGATGCTGATGATAACATCTTATTATATATATGATCTGCTAGGATGTCTTTTTCACCTACAGATGCAACTACATAATTTCCACCTACAACTTTAGTTTTGGCACCGCACCCTGTTAGGATAGCAAGAGCAGTAACTCCTAAAACCATTTTCCTTAACTTCATAATCATTCCTCCTTAGAATAACATTTTCATGATAGCATTTTTTAATAAAAAAAACAAGATTTAGGCGAAAACACAGTACCTAAATTGAAAACTATCATAGTATACAGTGTGTAAGGAAGAGTGGTGAGATAAATGCCAACAAATTGTGGATGTCATACAAACTCAAGTTTTGTGTTAATTATTGTGTTATTTATTCTATTAGTTATTATTGGAAGCTTATGCATATAAAATAAAAGGGGGGATATACATGTTATTCCATGAAAATTCGTTTACAATTGTACTCGTATTATTTATTTTATTAGTGATTATTGGTTGCATGTGTTAACGAAAGAAAAAGGTTATGAGATGGCTCATAACCTTAATTACTTTCTTTGATTACATTTGGATGTCGTTTTACATAAGTTTGGAATGTGATGCGGATGATCAATAATATTGGTACCGCAATAATTACTCCAGTTATTCCATATAGCGTTGAACCAGCTAATAATCCAAATAATACCCACAATGGTCCAAGCTCCACGCGCTTAGAGAAAATTTTTGGTCCTAAAATATAATTGTCAGTATTCGACAATATTGCGATAAATACTAATAATAAAACTATACTCATCATCGGTAGATTTAAAGCAGTAATAATTCCAATTGCATTACTAATAATTGGACCAACATATGGTATGATTGAAGATAGACCAGTTAATAGTCCTAGAATCATCCAGTTTGGATGACCAATGATAAAGTACATTACACAATATATTAATGATTTAACTAACATTAAGATAAGCATTGCTTTAACATAGGCATTTAATTCTTTATCAATAACACTTAAATATTCATAGGTGTTTTTATGTATATAATTTGTAATAATATGAATTGTATGTTTGATTTTATTAAATCCACTCATAAAATAAATTGATAATACAAAGTAGATAACATAAGTTGAGAAAGTACTTAGGATAGAAGAAACAATATCGATTGTATTATCTAATACATCCCATTGCTCAGGGATAGAGAAGATGTACTCACGAATTTGTTGGATGTATGGCGCTATATCAAATTCAAATGATTCATAAATCCAATCTTGAATTTCTCCTAATCCACCAGAGAAAGTATTTACTAATTCTGAGGCGCGATCATATAGCATTGGAATTAATGTTCCAATGAATAATACAATAATAAATAACATTATAATTATTACAACAAATATTGCAGCTGAACGACTCATTCCTTTTTTCTCTAGCATTACTAAAAAAGGATTACAGACATATGCTATTAAGAAACCAATAAAGAAAGGTTTTATTAAACTAATAATTATGCTTACGATACCTGACCATAGTGGCCAAGAAATATACCCAATTAAGAAAATTATTGATAAACATAATGTATTAACAATCGTCAAAGTGAATTTTCGACTACTAACTTTATCAAATAGTAGTTTTAGATATTCCATATTATCAACTCCTTGCCATTATTATACCACATAATTAAAACTAGAAAAAATATCTTTTACACAATATGAAAGAGCCTAATCATTAATTTATTCAATTATAAAGGTATGATATAATATTGTTAACATTTATTGAAGAAGGTGTGATAATGGCCAAAAATATAATAACTATACTAGATAATGAAATATATCTTAGAAAAACTTCTCAAGATGTTGATTTTATGGATAAATCATATTTGCATGATATTTATGAGTTAGAACAATATTGTAGAGACAATGCAGTTTGGGCTATGGCCTCAATTCAAATTGGTATACCAAAAAGAATTATATATATAAAGAATACGACAGGGGATATGAAGAAAAACTTTGATCCAAATTATGACGAAGCGATGGTTTTAATTAATCCAGTTGTACTAGAAAGAAAAGGACATACAAGGTTTTTAGAGGGATGTGCGAGTTGTTTAGATCTAGTGGGAGTTGTAGATAGACCATATCTAGTAGAGGTAGAGTATTATGACATAGACTTTAATTTGAAAAAAACTGTATTTAAAGGATTTGAGGCAACTGTCTTTTCTCATGAATTTGATCATTTAAATGGAGTTTTACATTTAGATTTAATTAATAAAGCTAGTATAATGCACCTAAATCTTACTCAGGTACAAGAATACCGTGATAAATATCCATATTTGATTATTTCTAAAACATGTGACTTCGATAGTATTAAATAATAAGTATACCTCAGGTAATGAGGTTTTTTATTTAAAATAATGTGTTATAATATGCTAGATGGAAGGTGAAACCATGAAAACATATGCAATAGTAGCTAAAAAAGATAATAAATCAGGACAAATTGTATCAAAGATAACTAAAAAGTTAGATGAGTTTCTAAGTGTTGACAATCAAAACCCAGATGTAGTAATTAGTATTGGTGGCGATGGAACGATGCTTCAAGCAATTCATAAGTATCTAGAAATAAGCGATCAAGCTTGTTTTGTAGGTATCCACACCGGGACACTTGGTTTTTATACTGATTATCTAGCAGATGAAGTTGATGAAGTAGTTATGATGCTTAAAAACAATAAATATGAGAAAACGAGTCGCAATTTGTTACGTATTGATGTATTTAAAGATAATTTGCCAATTACCCACTACGCCATGAATGAAGCTCGTATTGAAAATAATTACTACACGCAAACAATGAATGTTTATATTGATAATGAAGAACTAGAAGTGTTTAGAGGTAATGGATTGTGCATCAGTACAAATTCTGGTTCTACAGCGTATAATAAGTCTTTAGGTGGAAGTGTTGTGGATCCAACAAATAAAATTATGCAGTTGACTGAAATAGCTGGTATCTCTCATAATATTTATCGCTCTTTAGGATCACCGTTAATTTTATCTAAAGAACATACTATTTTAATTAAAGGTTTACTAGATGATAAGGCAATTTTAGGGGTTGATCATTTATCATATCCGATTGAACATGTTGAATCAATTCGATTTACATTATCGGATAAGACAGTTTCTTTTATTAGTGACAGAGATATCTCTTTTGTAGGTCGTATTAAGAAAGCGTTTATTTATTAATGAAATTAGAATATGTAAATAATACTAAAAATCTCTTATTAAGAGATTTTTTAGCCAATAAAATATCTCGCAAACTATTAAAAGATATTAAAAGTAATGGTAAAATATTAGTCAACGATTGTGAAGTATCAGTTAGATATATCTTAAATGAGCTAGATCGTATAACGATTATTTTGCCAAAAGAAGAAAAAGGGCTACAAATGCAACCATATTATCTACCATTGGAGATCGTATATGAAGATGACTATATATTAGTAATTAACAAACAACCACATATTGCATGCATTCCAACAAAGAAGCATCAAACTAATACAATAGCTCAAGGGATATTATTTTATTACAATGAAATAGGACTAGATACAACTGTTCACTTGGTCAATCGCTTGGATAAAGAAACTTCAGGGTTAATGATAGTAGCAAAGCATCGCTATATCCATTATCTATTTGCTAACCTAGCGATAGAGCGAAATTATATGGCCAATGTTTGGGGGAAATTAATTGGTGAGGGTGCATTAAACTATCCAATTGGCAAAGTAGGATCTGGTATAAAAAGATGGGTAATGGATAATGGTCAAACTGCTATCACTCATTATAAAACAATTTATGCAAGTGATGATTATAGCAGTATTGAATGTAAGTTAGAAACTGGGAGAACTCATCAAATAAGAGTTCATTTAGCATATATCGGGCATCCAATTATTAATGATGAACTTTATGGGATGGTAAACAATAAAGATGAAACAATGAAATTATGTTGCCATCGATTATCTTTCGAGCATCCAGTTACTGGGGAACAACTTAAATTTAGCATTTAAGATAAGAAAAATAACTTCCTATTATTTAGGAAGTTATTTTGTTAGTCAAAAACAGTTTTAGAAGATTCAATTCTATGTTTTCTAATAATATCAAAGGTCATACCAATAATTATCATATAAGATAGTAATGAAGAACCACCATACGATATGAATGGTAAAGTAATACCAGTGATTGGAACAACCCCCATAATCATTCCTACATTCCAGAATTGCTGGAATAGTAGCATTCCTACCATTCCCATAATTAAGTATTTATCCCGTTCATCACGCGTTTTTAAGGCGGTAGTTATTAGTTTAATATCTAATAACAAAATAGATACAATGGTAACTAAACCACCAATTAGTCCAAAATCTTGGACAATAACAGCAAAGATGAAGTCGGTTTGTGCTTCGGGGAAGTATATAATACTAGAACCAAAACCATGCCCAAATAACGGTGCTGAGCCCATTGCTAATAGGGCATTAAATAATTGATAGCCGCCACCCTCTGCGGTATATGTTCCTTCGGGATCTAGCCATCCTGAAAGTCGCTCAATACGTAACCATTTCATCATTTCTGTAAAAGTAGAATTCTTAAATATATATAGATAGGCAAGAATGGCAACTACAACACCTAGAATTATTCCAAAAGCAGCAAACCATTTTCCTTCTATACCACTGACAAATAACATAAAGAAAACAGAAACTAATATAATTAAAGTAACTCCTGTATCATCGAGTAAGAAATTAACTGCAGCTGGTGGTAGTACAACAAAGGCAGCTTTTCTTATTAGTATTAGGTCACTTTTAGTTGTATGAAAAGTATATTTGCTATTATGATTCTTTATAATACAAGCTAAGACTACTATAATCGCAACTTTCATAAATTCTGTCGGCTGCATCGAGCCGATTCCAGGAAATAAATACCATAACGTGGCTCCATTGATAGTGGAAGCAAAAGGTATAAAGTGGTTACCTGGAAAAAAAGAGATATATGGTGAAACAATGCGATCAACTAATAATAGTATTAATAATACAAAGAATAATCCATAAAATATCCAAGCCATTGTATAAATGCGATCATTTGTTAGTTTATAAATTGCAAATACAAAAATAGCAGAAATTATGAACCATTGCCCCTGGCGAGTCACTAACTCGAAGGGTGAACTTTTATAATTTGTTGAACTGATTAATGGACCAGCTCCAGCAATAGCGACTAAGCTAATAACGGCTAAAAGAACCATAATGAATAGCAATTGTCGGTCAAATAACGATCTTTTTTCTTCTTGCATAATTCCTCCTATAATTCTTTTTTCATCATAATGTGTTCGATATCAGCATCTAGGAAAATATCCCCATATGGTTGATATCCAAGTTTTCTATAGAACGCTTGTGCTGATAATTGGGCACCAAGTATTAGAACTTTACACTTACTAACTTCAATATCTTGTTCAATGTATTTCATTAAGGCATTACCAACACCATTTTTCCGATACTCTTGTAAGACACAAACTCTTCCTACTTTAGCGTAATTATCATGAAGCACGACACGACATGTGCCAACTGGTAAATCACTATCATAGCAAACATAGTGCAAAGCAGTCCTGTCATCATCATCTAATTCTATTTTCGGTGAAACCATTTGTTCCAAGATGAATACTTCAGTACGTATTAACATGCAGTCAAAATAGTGTTCTTGTCTTTCAGCTTTAACAATTTTCATTTTAATTACCTCAATTATGTAGTATAATCATAGTATACAACATTTTGTTTTAATGTACAAAAAATAATCTATAAAGGAGTTAAAAATGAATAAAATAAAAAAATTAACTGCCGATTTGATTCTACCAATAAAAATATTAGTCATTGGAGTAATGTTTTCAGCTATCTCTGTTATATTGCAGACGGGAGATACGCCTACAAATTATTCATTGCTACAAAAACTAGCTGACTTATTTGGTTATGCAGGAGCATTTATCTATCAGGCTTTTCCCGTTATTGTCTTAATTCGTTTTCTGAATCGTCGTTATAATGATAATTTCTCGATGATATTAGGATTTATATCATACATAGTTTTGCATGTTACTACGATGATTTTTGCTCCAACGACATTGCCTAGTTATGCATATTCTTCAGTACTTGGCATAAATGTTTCATACAATATTAGTGCGACACAAGTATTTACGAGAACACCATTGCAATTAGGGTTAATTGGAACAGTTGTAGCTTATTTTTTAACACGTTTTGTTATTGACAACTATCGTCGTAGAGGATATGGTCGTTTTAACTTTATAGAAAAAGAAGTTTTAAATATTTTATATATATTCGTATTTACAGTTTGCGCTGGTATTGTTGTCTCATATTCATGGGGTTACTTTATACATATGATAAATGCTATTAGGGATTTTATCGCTACTGATATTACAAATCCATTTAGAGTAATGGTTTATAGTGTAGTTGAGAAAATCTTAGATTTGTTATGGATACCAAATTTAATTAGAACTCCATTCTTACATGAAAGTATTGGTGGAAGTTATGTTGATGCTTATAGTCAAAAGTATATTGGAGATCTTGCAGTCTGGTCAGCAATGTTGAATTTGGATATTGTTATTAAGGGAGTAGGTAGATTTATTACAACTCGCTATTTGACAGCGATTTTCTTGATTCCTGGTTTTATGTGGGGAAGTATAACTGCTGTTACTAATAAAAAGGAGCGCCATAAAATGGCATTGTTTTATCTGTTTTTAACAGCAATTGTTATGACTACAGGATATACATGGCCATTAGAAATATTCTTATTGGTAAATACGCCTATGCTATTTGGGATATATTTAGTTGGTATTGCTACTTCAGCATTAACGACTACTGCATTTCAATCAACATTGGGATATGAGTTAATAGGTGATAAGCTGTTAGCTACGCCAGGTAATATATTTGATTTAATTAGGTATGGAGGAGATGGAACTTTGGAAACACAAGTTTATATAGTAGTAATCATAGGTATAGTACTAGCATTCTTTGCGTTCTTGTTCGCGAGACATTATTTAAGGCATTCAAAAATAAGTTCTAAATCAGTTGTTGTAGTTGATTGTGATATAGCTGGATTAATTGCTGCTCTTGGTGGCATCAATAATATTAATGAAGTTGATGCATTCGCAAGTAAACTAAATGTGAAAGTTGAAAATCGTCGCAATGTTGATATTCAAGCAATCAAGGATGTTGGCGCAAGTGGAATAGTAGAAAATAGGAATGGGTTCACTTTAATATTTGGACATCAGAGCACACTTATCCGCGGTGAAATATTGAATTACAAAGCTAACTATCAAAAAACAGAAAGTATTGATATTAAAGTAAATAAATAGGTCAAAAGACCTATTTTTTGTTTTGTAAATTTGTTACAATTATATAAGGAGGGATAATCAAATGTTTATAAAAAATAAAACTGGTTTTAGAGAAGATTTTTTATGGGGAAGTGCTTCAGCTGCTTATCAAGTAGAAGGTGCATGGAACGAAGGAGGAAAGGGTGTTTCTAACTGGGATAAGTTTGTAAGAATTCCAGGAAAAACATTTAAAGCAACGACTGGTGACGTTGCAGTTGATCATTATCACCGTTATAAAGAAGACGTAGCATTAATGGCAGAAATGGGATTAAAAACATACCGTTTCTCAATTGCATGGACAAGAATCTATCCTAATGGTAGAGGCGAAGCAAATGAAGAAGGATTAAAGTTCTACGATGATTTAATTAATGAATGTTTAAAATATAATATTGTACCAATGGTTACTATATTCCACTGGGATTTACCGCAAGCATTGGTTGACGAATACAATGGATGGGAAGATAGAAGAGTAGCTGATGATTTCGAAAATTACGCTGCAACACTATTTAAACGTTATGGTGATAGAGTAAAATATTGGATTACAATGAATGAACAAAATGTTTTTACATCATTAGGATGGATGATAGGAATGCACCCACCAGGAAAAATTGGCGATATGAAGATGTTCTTTCAAGTGAACCATCATGCTAACTTAGCACATGCAAAAGCAGTGCTTGCGTTAAGAAAAATTATTCCAGATGCTAAAGTTGGTGCAAGTTTTGCATATGGTCCTGGGTATCATTTGGATTGCTTACCAGAAAATGTATTAGCGCAAGAAGATTATGAAGACTTACAACAATATTGGTGGATGGATATCTATGCATTTGGTAGATACCCACGTGTTGCAATGAGATATCTGCAAGATAATGGCGTGGCACCAGAAATATTAGATGGAGATATGGCATTAATTAAAGAAGCTGCGCAACCAGACTTTATGGGTGTAAACTATTATCAGTCTGCAACTGTTGCTTATAATCCAATTGATGGTGTTGGTATTCAAACTGAAATGAATAACTCTGGTAAAAAAGGAACTGCAAGAGAAGGTGGAATTCCTGGACTGTTTAGAAATCCAAAGAATCCTCACTTAAAAACAACTGACTGGGATTGGTCAATTGATCCAATTGGGCTAAGAATTTGTTGCCGTAGAATCACTTCAAGATATGATTTACCAATCGTTATCTCTGAAAATGGTTTAGGAGCATTTGATAAACTAGAAGATGGAAGAGTACATGATGATTACCGTATTGCTTACCTAAAAGCACATATTGAGCAATTGCGTGAAGCAGCTAATGAAGGATGCGATATTCTAGCATATTGCACTTGGTCATATACAGATTTATTATCTTGGCTAAATGGATATCAAAAACGTTATGGCTTTGTCTATGTTGACCGTGATGAAGAAGAGGGTGGTTCAATGAATCGCTATAAAAAAGATAGTTTCTATTGGTATCAAAACGTTATCAAGACAAACGGACAAGAATTATAAAATAGTAACTAGAATCACTAATGATTCTAGTCAGACTGTTGACAAAGTATTGAGGTACTTTGTCTTTTTTTATACAGTGATAAAAGGATATTTGATATAATATAGATAGGTGATAACTATGATTTCTAAACATTCTAATGCGAATAAAAAAACGATGCAGATGGTTGAT
>JAVBUP010000059.1:0-6293 GCA_031555175.1 Coprobacillaceae bacterium | reverse complement strand
CTAACTTCATAATTTAGGTTTACCCTAAATTTTTTAGCCAAATATGGCTTTTGTTTTTACTGTGCCCAATTCATTACTTCATGTTGGAAGTTTTTTATTTTACTTAGTTTTCTTCTCTTGACATATTACCGAAAGACTTTTATAACTTTGGTAGTAGGTTACATGTTCATTCATAAATTATATCATGACCAACTTATAAAGCAAACTAGAGTATAAACTCTGCACACCCATATTTGCAAACCAACTTAAGATGACATTTTATAGAAAAAAAAGGTGATAAATGCTATACTAAATGTAGTTATCGGGGGTAGTTATAGTGGATATTTTAGTTTGTGATGATGATATAAATGTAATTGAAACAATTAAATTGAGTCTAAATAGAATTGAAAATGCAAGGCTTTATACTTTTACTAATCCTGTAGAAGCATTGATGTTTTCGGTTGACCATAAAATTGATATGGCGATTTTAGATATTATCATGCCTAAAATGTCTGGAGTTGAACTAGCAAAAAAGTTGCGAGATAATTCTTTTAATGGCGAGATAATTTTTTTAACTTCCTCAAATGATTATGCAACTGAATCATATGCTGTTAAAGCTTACGATTATATTTTAAAACCAGTTTCGCAAGCTTCGTTATTAGATATATATAATAGGGTAGCTCAAATGAATCAGTATTCAGAACAGTTTGTTAGTGTTGTGAGAAAACATATAATTACGAAAATTGAGTTTTCTAATATTATATTTATTGAGGCCCATTCAAGACAAATCCATTTTAATCTTAACCGTGGGGAAGTTCTATCTATAAGTGGTTCATTGAAGGAATATATCAATTTAATTGATCGTGATATGAGATTTGCTATTCCACATGCTTCATATATAGTAAATATGGATTATGTAAAGACTATTAAAAATCAAGAGATAATATTACATAATGGAAGAACAATCTCTATTTCCCGTCGACAATCTAATTTTAAAAAGCAATACCTTAAGTATATAGCTAAGGAGGAATAAAAGATGATAGAAACATTACTTGAAAATTTTCTCCCAGCCATAATTCAATTTGAAAATATTTATCCGGGATTATTTTTAATACTAAATTTGTCTATTATTCATTTTACATTGGACATGCGTGTCAGTAAAAAAAGAGCTGCGGTGTATTACCTTGGCTCGGCAGTTCTGTGGTATATAATCCAATATTCATGTGATATAATCCTAGGTCAGAGAATAGCTTTGTTTTATTTATTCTATATACCAATTTATTTAATTTATGAAACATATTTATTCCAGTCATTGTTTTTGGTATTATCACTAGTAAATGCGTATTCTTCATTCTTTGTAATTGCATCGTTAATTTGTCAAACATTTTTTGAATATGGAACTATATTACATAATGCAGTATATATTATAATTTCATTAATATTTTTAGGTATATTTGCTTATTTTTCAATACGCTATTTACGACCACTTAGTAAAAAAATTGCAGCAGCGACCCCTAAAAAAATGTGGATATTATATTCGCTTGGACAAATTATTGGGTTTCTAGCTTTATACAGAGTCTCATTTGAGCCCATCAGAATAGTACCACTGTACTTTGAGCATCCTCTAGAACAACTCTTAACCGTTCTATTGGTTGATTGGAATTTTATTATGCTGATCACTGGAATTGTTATCACATATAGAAATGCAGTACGTAAGTATGAACTGCAATTAGCCCAACAAACAATTTCTTCCGGTAAAGAATATTATGAAAACTTAACTAACTCGGTAGAAACACTACGACACTTAAGGCATGATTTTAAATACCATATCGCCGCTATCCATAGCTTAGTTAAGGGGGAGAATAGGCAAGAAGCAGAGGATTATTTACAAAAGTTGGACTTAGATTTAGTCAATGCTGAACTGGCAAATTATTGTGAAAATCAGGTAGTCAATGCCTTAATAGTTTACTATGTTGAATTATTTAACAAAGATAATATTAATCATACAGTTCATGCCTATCTTACAAAAGATTGCGGTATAAATAATTATGAAATGTGTGTAGTCGTTGGTAATCTATTACAGAATGCCTTAGAAGCATGTAATAAGATGAATGATAGTAAAAAGTATGTGCAGTTAACTATTAAGTGTAGTAAAAATCAAGTGATTGTTAAGGTGTTCAATTCATATAATATTGCACCTTATCGAGATGAAGCGGGTAGTTTTATTAGCACCAAAGAGAATGGTGGTTTTGGAATTAAGAGTATTAAAACAGTTGTTGATAAGCATAGCGGAGAGTATATTACGGAATTAAGTAATAATGAGTTTATTTCGATTGTAATGTTGAATATTTAGAGAGGTTGCTCATAGCAACTTTTTTGTTTGTCAAATAAGAGTTAGGTTTCAATTTCAAAAATGGGTAAAGAATGGAAAAAAGGTGGGTACAGTGCTATAATATTATAAAGTAAAGGGGAGATAATATGGTGGATATTCTAGTTTGTGATGATGATACAGTTGCATTAGAGATGATAGAAACGGCTTTGAGTGGCTTGTCAAATACACGTTTACATGTCTATGATGATCCCTATGAAGCTCTAGATTACGCATCTGACCATAATATCGATTATGCATTTTTAGATATAGTAATGCCAGCTATGAATGGTATTGAATTAGCAAAAAAACTTCGCAATGGCTCATTCACTGGTGAGATAGTGTTTCTAACTTCTTCAAACGAGTATGCTGCTGAGTCATATGCTGTAGATGCAGTTGACTACATTCTTAAACCAGTTGAGCAGGATACTGTATTAAAAGCCTATGAGAAGTTAGTAGATAAACATCCACGCAATGAAGCTTATATTAATGTAGTTAAAAAAAGAATCATAATAAAAATTATGCTTTCCGATATTATGTATGTAGAGGCTTATGCTAGACACGTACATTTTGCTATGTCTAATAATGAAGTAATTACAGTTAGTAGTTCATTAAAAGAGTATAGAGATACAATATTAGCTGATGACCGATTTGCTATGCCGCATTCCTCATATATTGTAAACTTGGATTATGTAAAGACAATAGTTGGCCAAGAAATAATACTGCGTAATGCAAAAACTCTACCAATATCACGTCGCAAAACTAGTTTCAAAAAGGAGTATCTAAAAAGTATAACAAGGGGTGATAGAAGTGATAGATAATATTATTCGAATTTCTATGTCCATGTTATCATTAGATAATATTTTACCGACACTATACTTTGCAATTAATATTTTTATTTTGCATTTTAGTTCTGATTTAAAAATTACATTTAAAAAATCGTTATTTTATTATTTACTTACTGTTATTGCTTGGAATATTATTGAACAAATATCAATTGCTATTATTGGTCAAAAGATTGCCTTATTTTACATATTTATAATACCAATGCTTTTAATGTATAAAGCTTCATTTTACCAATCAGTATTCTTAATGTTTACATTAATAAATGTTTATTCATCAATTATTTCAATTATAGCAATAGCGATTCAAGGTTTTTTCGAATATGGATCTCATGCACATAAGTTAGCTTATTTGTTAATATCATTAATACCAATCGGGTTATATGCTGCTATCTCAGTTAAATACTTACGACCAATCTGCAAGAATATTTTTGCAGCTACTGAAAAAAAGATGTGGAAGTTATATGCGTTTGGGCAAATGGTAGGTTTTATCGCATTGAATGCTGTTTCATTTGAGGCGGTAGAAGCAATACCACCATATATAAGTAATCCATGGGTGCAGGGGTTATTGGTTATTTTAGTAAACTGGAGTTTCTTCATGTTAGTAATTGGAATTGTAACTACGCATCAAAACGCTGAAAACAAATATGAATTAGAATTAGCAAAACAAACGATTTCATCAAGTAAGGATTACTATGAACACCTTACTAGTTCTGTTGAGACACTAAGAATTCTAAGGCATGATTATAAATATCATACTGCAGTTTTACTTAAATTGATAAATAGTGATAATAAGGAAGAGGCACAAGAATATTTAAAGAAAGTTAATCAATCACTAGTTTCTGCAGAGACAGTAGTTTATTGTGATAATCAAATTATTAATGCTTTAATTACTTATTATGAAGAAGCGTATAAAGGGGTAAATATTACTTTTGATGTTAAGATAGTATTATCGAAAGATAATGTGGTTGATGATTATGAATTCTGTGTAGTCATTGGGAATTTATTGCAGAATGCCTTGGAGGCTTGTGAAAAAATCACTAATAGTGAGCGTAAGGTAGAACTATATATAAAAGGTAGTGATGATCAGGTGGTTATAATGGTTAAGAACTCTATGCTTGTGAAACCATTGCAAAATGAAGCAAATCAAATTACAAGTATTAAAGAAGTAGGAGGCTATGGCATGAGAAGTGTTAGAACTGTTGTAGATAAATATCGTGGTGAATATATTTCTGAATGGACAGATAAAGATTTTACTGCCATTGCTATGCTTAATATATAAAAAAAATAAGAATTGGTTTCCAAATTCTTATTTTTATTATACCTTATTTAATTTGTTTTCCTACTTAATTCTTTTTTCTTAATTTCAATCCCAAAAAATAGTGTGAGAATTAGTAGACTTGATACTGTATATAATTCAAGATAGTTTGCTGATTCACCAGTATTAATTAGGTTATCTCCTCCACCATCGCTAGGGAAGTTATTACTAGTGAATTTAACAATTATTGCAGCATTTCCAAATTTAACATAACCAGTTAAATCACCATCAGTGTTTTGAGTACTTCCAACTGCAACAACACCATCTATTTCACCAGAATCATTAAAAGAAGGTGCTATTCCATTAAAACTATCATATCTTGAACCACCGAATAAGAGACGATTCCAATCAAGATCACGGTCGCCATCTAGGGTATATCTTACGATAATCGCATCTACCCCACCCCTTCTAACATCTTCACTAACGCCTAATATAGATTCATACATATGGCCAACAACGATATATCCATTTACTTTACCACTGCTATCATAGGACTGAGTTATAGAGGAAAATGTCTCATAGACATCACTGGATATAATCGCAGGTCCCCATCCTTTGACAATCTTTCCCTCCAAATCATGTTTAATAATATAGGCATCTGTACCCCCCATTTGAGCTAGTTGTACAATATCTTCAAAACGTATACCAACACTAAATGACCCAACAATTATGTATCCATCTATATTGCCATAGCAATCATAAGAAGGAGTAATTGCTTCATATGCTTGTGAGCCATCATCAGAGAAATAATCTGGAATCCAGGTTGAATCGATGCTGCCATTTAAATTGTATTTAAGTAACCAAGGATTGCCTTCAACATACCCGGCGATAATATATCCATTCACTTCTCCACTTGCATCATAAGAATATGATGAAGAAGTTACCCAATAGGAAGCATTGCTGTGCCCATAAACCAAATCCCAATTTGTATCTACTTCTCCGTTTAATTTGAATTTAACAACTAAAGCATCTCTATTTCCGATTAGTCTGCCACTTAAATCGTTCGAGTTTGAAGTTGTATTTCCTGATGCGATGTACCCATCGATTCTTCCTGTATTATCGAGTGAAGGAATAATAGAATAAAATTCGTCTGACAAGTTACCACCAAAATGAAGTGGTCCCCAAGATTCATCAATACTACCATCTAAGTTAAAGCGTATAATTAATGCATCATTGCCACCATAGTTTTTTTCATTTAATAAACCTTCATATGAGCGAGTGTGCCCAACTACAACATATCCATCTATTTTGCCATTTTCATCGTATGATTGTGTAATTGCTAAAAAACGCGAATATCCATTTCCCAATATTACATGGTTCTTCCATGTTGTATCGACGTTTCCATTTAAGTCATATTTCACAATTAGTGGAACTTCATTATCAGTTGTTTTGCTTGTAAGTTTCATATCATACATAGAATTATTAGAAGTTGTGCTCCCAACTGCGATATATCCATCTATATTACCACTATTATCATATGATGGAGTTACTGCATTAAATACTTCGCCTCCATTTCCTGTAAATGAACCTATCATTGCGACATTAGGCAATAAATCGCTTTGATCAAGAGCGTTGATAGGTAAAGCGATGTTTATCAAGCATGCTAATGCTATAAATAACATAAAAAATCTTTTCATAATATTTCCTTGTATGATAATAGTGTACCTTGAGTACTAAAATCATACACTCCTTTCTTTCTATTTGTTACTATATAAATAGAACCTGTTCTTTTTATATTTATTCTATGGCACAGTCCATTCAAAGGAGAGTATTGCCATGGCTCTAT
>JAVBUP010000020.1:0-34947 GCA_031555175.1 Coprobacillaceae bacterium | reverse complement strand
ATAGAGCCATGGCAATACTCTCCTTTGAATGGACTGTGCCATAGAATAAATATAAAAAGAACAGGTTCTATTTATATAGTAACAAATAGAAAGAAAGGAGTGTATGATTTTAGTACTCAAGGTACACTATTATCATACAAGTAATAATATGAAAGAATTATCATATGAACAAGCATTCAAGAGACTAGAGGAGGTTGTTAACCTCTTGGAAAATAGTCAAATACCTTTAGAAGAGTCTATCCAATTATTTCAGGAAGGAATAGAGTTATCAAAATTTTGTGAAGAGAAATTGAAAACATTAGAAGAACAAGTTGTTAAAATTATGGAAACAACTGAGCAGAAAGATAAATAGGAAATAAAATGAAGTCTATGAAACAAATAATTGAAAATAGATTACATGAAATAATTGATAATACTGAGCAAAGTGTGCTAAGAGATGCTATTGAATACTCTTTAATGTCTTCAGGCAAGTTAATAAGACCGACTCTTTTACTATTGGTTTTAAGAAGCTATGGAATCGACTATAAAAAATATGTTGATTTAGCATGTGCAATTGAAATGATACATGTATCTAGCTTAATACATGATGATTTACCAGCGTTAGACAATGATGATCTAAGGAGAGGTCGTCCTACAAATCATAAGAAATTTGGTGAATCTACGGCAATTCTTGCAGCTGATGCTTTAATGATTGATGCATTTGGAGTGATAGCAAATTGTTCTGTTTGTGCTGAAGAAAAAGTATTTGCAAGCTCGATATTGTCAAAAGCTGCTGGATCTAATGGGATGTTGTTAGGTCAATTTACTGATATTTCATATGAAAAAATGGATATTGAACTTTCTGATTTAACTAAAAACCATTTGCTAAAAACCGGAAAGCTAATTCAGGCACCACTAGTAATTGGAAGTTATATTGCAAATAAAGATGATGTAAAAGTTTGGGAGCTTATTGGTGAATATATTGGTTTATCATTCCAAATTCAAGATGATATCCTTGATGTTCTTGGCGATGAAGAGGAGCTTGGTAAGCCTGTAAATAGCGATATTGCAAATGACAAAAGTACTTATGTAAGTATTTTAGGTATAGAAAAAGCAAATGAATTGGTAAATGACTATATTTCAAAGACTATTGAATTGGTATATTCTTTAAAAATAAATCATGGTATTATTTTAGAGTTTATCGATCAATTAATTAAAAGGAGAAAGTAATGGATATAAATGCAATAAAAGACCCTAGTTTCTTAAAGCAGATGAATATAAAAGAATTAGAAGATTTAGCATACGATATTCGTGCTTTTATGATTGCTAACATTTCGCAAACTGGTGGTCATTTATCGAGTAATTTGGGAGTAGTAGAGTTGACAATGGCATTGCATTATGTTTTTGATTCACCAAGAGATAAAATATTTTTTGATGTCGGGCATCAGTGTTACACTCACAAAATTTTAACCGGAAGGGCGAATGATTTCTCAACTTTGCGTAAATACAATGGCTTGTCTGGATTTCAAAAAAGATGTGAAAGCATACATGATGTTTGGGAAGCTGGCCACTCATCTACTGCTTTATCAGCAGCAGTTGGGATGGCTTTATCACGCGATTTAAGCAATGAAAAATTTGATGTTATACCAGTTATTGGTGATGCATCTATTGTTGGTGGAATGTCTCTAGAAGCCCTAAATCACTTGGGTTCTACTAATTCAAAAGTAATTATCATTTTAAATGATAATCAAATGTCAATATCACAAAATGTTGGTGGAATAAATGATTTTTTATCCAAATTGAGAACTAGCATGACTTATAATAAGGCAAAGCAAGAATATAAAGAACAAATAGAAAGAACTGCTTTTGGTCGTAGAGTCTATAGAACAACTAAAAGGATGAAGGACTTTATTAAATCTCATGTAATACAAGACTCTATTTTTACAGAATTTGGTGTAGATTATATTGGGCCAATTGATGGTCATGATTTTAAAGACTTAATTCGAGCTCTAACAAAAGCTAAGAATAGTGAAAAATCTATTGTTGTCCATATTTTAACAAAAAAGGGAAAGGGATACGTATATTCCGAGAATGATATCGATGGTTCTTGGCATGGTCCAGCACCCTTTGATATTCAGACTGGAAGACCTTTGCAAACGATATCAGATGGGATGATTTCATGGAGTAAACTAATGTCGAATTCTGTTGAGCAATTAATGGATGATGATAAAGATATTGTAGTTGTAACTCCAGCTATGGTCAATGGCTCAAAACTTGAATCGATATTTAGTAATTACCCAGAAAGAGCATTTGATGTTGGAATTGCCGAACAACATGCTGCAACTTTCGCAGCAGGTCTATCGATTTCTGGAAAAAAGCCATATTTAACTATTTACTCTTCGTTTATCCAACGTGCATATGATCAAATCAATCACGATATTGCTCGCATGAATTTACCTATGCTAATTTCAATAGATCGCGCTGGGCTTGTTGGAGATGATGGTGAAACCCATCACGGTGTATTTGATTTAGGAATTTTCTTACCTATTCCTAACTTAAATATTTTTTCGCCACTTAATGCTATCGAAGCACAAAACTACGTTTACACTGCTTTTAAAAATAATGATGGGCCATATATTATTCGTTTTCCTCGTGGTAATGTTAAACAAGAGAAGATAGCTAATTTTGAAAGACTTGAGATTGGGAGCTGGTCTTGGCTTCATAAACATCAAAATAATATTTGCACTCTAATTTCATATGGACCAGAATTAAATGATATTGTTGCAGCAATTGATTCAAGTAATTTACGAGTTAACATTATAAACGCTCGTTTTATTAAGCCAATGGATTATAATGCTTTATTAGAAATAGCCAGCTTTAATCATCCTGTCATAATATATGAAACGAGTCAAAAAATTGGTGGATTAGGAAGTCAAATAATTGAGTATTACAATTCTATTAAGGTTGATGTGAATATTACCTCTTTTGGATTAGAAGACAAATATATACCTCAAGGAAAGGTGAATGAGTTATTGCATCAAGAAAAACTAGATATTGATTCATTAATTCTATTTTTGCAGCAACAACATGACTAACAGAATCGATGTTGAACTTGTAAATAGGGGATTATTTGAATCTCGACAAAAAGCTCAACTAGCAATACAAGACAAAATCATTGAGGTTAATGGGATTGTTATTACTAAACCTAGTTTTAAGACAAATAATAATGATATTATTAATATTATTGGCGAAAAACTTAAATATGTATCAAAAGGTGGTTTAAAATTAGAAAAAGCTTTAGATGTCTTTGATGTATCTCTTAATAACAAGATTATGCTTGATATTGGATCTTCAACAGGTGGATTTACTGATTGCGCGCTAAAAAATGACGTTGCCTTTGTATACTGCATCGATGTTGGAACAAATCAGTTAGCATTAAGTTTGCGTGATAACATGAAAATTAAGCTTATGGAAAAAACAAATTTTAGAGTGGTAACTGAACATAGCTTTGATTGTGGTTATCCAGATATAGCTACTATAGATGTTTCGTTTATTTCACTGGAGATTATTTTGAGCAAATTGTCTGAATTTTTTTACAAGAACGAGGATATTATTGCGTTGATTAAGCCTCAATTCGAATGTGGAAAAGAAAACTTAAATAAGAATGGTATAGTAAAGGATTATAAAACTCATTTGGTTGTTATCAATAACGTTATAAACTATGCTACTAATGCAAATTTTAGCATTATTGAATTAACACATTCACCAATTACTGGTGGAGATGGAAATATTGAGTATTTGGCTCATTTTAAGGCTAATGAATGCAGTAATATAATTGATATAGAGAGTATTGTAGAAACTGCTTTTAAGCAGCTTAAAGGAGGGAAAAACAATGATTAAGAGCCTTATGATTAAAAATTTTGCGATAATAGACCAAGTTAACATTGATTTTTCATCTGGAATGACAGTTTTTACTGGAGAAACAGGAGCTGGTAAATCAATTATAATCGATGCAATTGGCCAACTGCTTGGAGAAAGAGCAAATGCTGGACTAATAAAGTCTGGGAAAGAAAAAGCTTTTATTGAAGCTGTAATAGATGTGTCTAACAATAGTAGCATTAAGGAGCAACTAGAAGATTTAGATTTTGAAGTAGAAGATGATATAGTTGTCTCAAAAGAGATTACTAAAGAAGGAAAAAGTACCTGTAAAATTAATTATCGTTCTGTAAATATGACAATGCTGAAAGATATTATGGAGCAGTTAGTTGATATTCATTCACAATTTGAAACTCAATATCTATTAAATGAAAAAGTTCATATTCATTTGCTAGATTCTTATGCTAAGGATGATATTAATAATCTTTTAGATAGTTATAAAGATAACTATAAAGAGTATTCTGTATTAAGAAAAGAATTGGATACTACATTAACAACTGTTTTAGATGTTGAACAACTTGAATTTTATCAAAATCAATTATCTGAAATAGAAAAAGCAGATATTACTGAAAATGAAATTGAAAATCTTGAAAAGGAAAAAAAGACTTTGCAGAATTTTGAAAAAATCAATGAAAAAATGCAAATAATTTATCAACTGATGATGGAAGATGAAGGAATATTGCCGAAATTATTCACTGTCTTGAAATCATTTGATCCATTAACAAATGATGATTTATTCAATGAAGTGTACTCTGAGATCAATGATGGTTACTATAAAATTGAAGATGCATATGAGAGAGCTGCTGATTATTTTAAAAGTCTTGATTTTGATGAATATCGCTTAAATGATATCCAAGAAAGAATATACTTTATACAGAAAATTCAAAGGAAATATGGCTATACGAATGAAGATATTCAAGAATATAAAGAAAATATTATAAAGAATATTGAATTAATTGAAAATAGAGATTTTGTAATTTCGCAATTAGAAAAGAAAATTGAAATAGCGCAAAAAAAGTGTATGGAATTAGCAAAAGCTATCCATAATATAAGAAAGAAAAAAGCTATTGATCTTCAAAAAATAATTGAAAAAGAGTTAGGCAATTTGTATATGAGTTCGACTACTTTTATTATCGATATTAAGGAAAGAGAGAAACTTAACTCACTTGGGATTGATGATGTAGTTTTTCTAATTAGTACTAATGTTGGTCAAGATGTTAGAGCATTAAATAAAGTTGCTTCCGGCGGAGAATTATCAAGAATTATGCTAGTTCTTAAGACCGTATTTACGCGTTTGAATTCTATGCCAACTATTATTTTTGACGAAGTTGATACTGGTGTTAGTGGCAAAGTAGCTGAAGGTATTGGTTTAAAAATGAAAGAAATATCCAAATTTAGTCAGGTTCTATGTATTACTCATTTGCCACAAGTTGCTAGTTTTGGTGATAACCATTTATACATTTTTAAAGACATCACTAAAAGCGAAACTTATACAAAAGTTAATTGGTTAATTGGCGAAGAAAGAGTGTACGAAATAGCCAAAATGCTTTCTGGTCAAAATGTCAGTGATGAAGCTTTGCAGAATGCAAAACATTTAATTGAGTTATCTGCTAATAAATAACATAAAATCAAGCATAATAAACATGTAATCTATACAAATAAAAGGAGGCTTTATGATAAAAAGAGTCATTCAAACCTCTCTGATCACATTTATGCTTTTTTTTAATGCTTTACCAATATTTGCAAAAACTGTTATTATCGGCGGGGAAACAATTGGTATTCATATCAAATATGAAAGTGTTATTATTACCGGAACTTATTCAGTAAAAAAAGATGGTAAAGTTTTAAATCCAGAAATTGATAATGATATTAAAGCTGGGGATATGATTGTAGCAATTAATTCAAATAAAATACAATCCGTTGATGATGTATTTCAGGCAATAAGCAAAGAAGTATCTAATGGAAATAAACTGTCGTTTGGATTAGTTAGAAATAACGAATCAATCACTAGAGAAATTGAAGTAATATATGATGAAAAAGAAAATCTCTTTAAGACTGGTTTACTTATAAAGGATAAAATATCTGGAGTAGGTACAATAACATTCTATGATCCAGAAAATAATGTATATGGAGCGTTAGGACATGAGATAAGTGACAATTCAGCAACTGGAATCTCACTAAACCTAAATGCCGGAAGTATATTTACAAGTTCAGTTATTACGGTAACTAAAAGTCTAAAAGGAAATCCTGGAGAAAAGATTGCCAAATTTAATGAAATAGATAAGATTGGAAATATTCAAATTAACTCAAAATATGGTATATACGGTAATTATCAATCAATTATAAAAGATGATAAAATAGTACTTGAAACTGCTGATATTGCTGAAATTATGCTTGGAAAAGCCAAAATCTTAACTGTCTTAGAAGATAATAAGATAGAAGAATTTGAGATAGAAATAACTAGTTTAAAAAATCAAAGCTCTCCATCAGTTAAAGGAATAGAGTTTAAAGTTACTGATAAAAAGCTTCTTGCAAAAACAAATGGAATTATTCAAGGTATGAGTGGTTCACCAATTATACAAAACGGAAAATTAATTGGAGCAGTAACGCATGTAACAGTCGATAATGTTGATCAGGGTTATGGTATGTATATTGATTGGATGTTAGAGGAAAGCAAAAAAATTGATGAATAATGCAAAAAGGGCAAAAGCCCTTTTTTTACGTATTTCGACAATTTACTAGCGAACTTTGTAGAAATCAGTAATTTGCATCTTCTTTTTATGTAAAAAATCATTTATTTCTTACATTTTTTACAAAAAACTTATTTTTTTATGTATAATGATATCGCTAGGTAAGATTACATTACAATAAAATACTAATTATTTTGGGAGAATAAATTATGAACAAAATTACTATTTTTATTGCTGATGATAATCATGAAGTAGTTAATGCTTTACAAGAACAATTAAGGAAGGAAAATTTTGAAGTTGTAGGCGTAGCTTATAATGGAAGAGATTGCTTAGATAGATTATCTAATATGAAGGTGGATATAGCTTTAATTGATCTATATATGCCAGGAATTGATGGAATTACTGTAATGCAACAGCTAAGAATTTCTAATAACAAATATGCGAAGAAAGTTGTATGTATGAGTGAAACTATTAATGATGTTATCTTTGCTGCAGTTGAAAGTTTAAAAGTAGATTATATGTTGATGAAACCATTTGAAGTTTCATTTATAGGTACAAAATTGCGTGAATTGATGGCTTTCAATATCCAAAATTATTCTAGCAAAGTGCACTTCACAGTTGTCGATAAGAATGATGCCGAATCACAACGCATTCAATTAGAAACAGAAATTACATCAATACTGCATGAAGTTGGTATACCAGCACACATCAAAGGTTATATGTACCTCAGAACTGCTATTATGGAAACATATTATAACACTGAGATTCTTGGTAGAATAACTAAATTATTATACCCAGATATTGCCAGAAAATATAACACAACTTCTTCAAGAGTTGAAAGAGCCATTAGACATGCTATTGAAGTTGCTTGGAATCGTGGAAACACTGAGACAATTGAGGCAATATTTGGTTATACAGTAAATGCTAACAAAGCGAAACCAACAAATTCTGAATTTATTGCTATGATTTCTGATAGATTACGTCTACAACATAAATCAATTAGAAAATCTACTTTTTCTAGAGTTTAATATAAAAATATAAAGGAGGAAGAGGTATGTCTGTTATTTTCCATATTGATTTAAACTGCTTTTTCGCGACAGTAGAAACAATCTTAAATCCGGAATATAAAGGAAAACCTCTTGTAGTAGCGGGATCGTCACGACGTAGCATAATTTCCACAGCTTCTTATGAAGCAAGGAAATATGGGATACATTCTGCGATGCCGTTATACCAAGCTTTAGAATTATGTAAAGATTTAATAGTAACAGACGTAAATTTTGATATGTATCATAAGTATTCACAAATGTTTTTCGATTATTTAAGAACATATACTGATAAAATTGAAATAGCTAGTATCGACGAGTGTTATGTTGATGTAACTGATATAGTTGCTTTACATGGTGGTCAATTAAAATTAGCTAAGGCAATTCAATCGAATCTAATGGATTTGTGTCAACTTCCATGTAGTATTGGCATTTCACCAAACAAATTTCTTGCTAAAATGGCTTCAGATATGAAAAAACCATTAGGAATAACAATTATAAATGAGCAAAATATTAAAAGAATATTATGGCCATTGCCAATTGGTTCGATGCATGGAATTGGGAAAAAAACAGTTCCAAAATTGGAAAGCATTGGCATTAATACAATTGGTGATCTTGCAATGTTTAATCAAATCGATTTATTAAAAACAATATTTGGCATTAATACTAACATTATTATTGATAGAGCCAATGGTATAAGTAAATCTGTAGTTCATCCAGAAGAAACTGAGTTAAAATCAGTTGGAAATTCTACCACTTTAGAAAGAGATACTTCAGATGAAGTAATTATTAAAGACACAATTATTTTTTTATCAGATAAAGTCAGCCGAAGAGCCGAAAAGAGAGGACTAGTCGGTAATAATATTTCCATTACAATTAAGTATACCAGGTTTGCTAGTATTATTAGATCAATAACTATTGATCATTATACTAACAGTTTTGAAGAAATATACGCAAATGCATTAATTCTATTTGATAAGATTTATGATAACAAACCATTGCGTTTGCTTGGTGTTTCTTTGAACAATGTATTGCCAAAAAGCAGTATAATAAAACAACTTGATATTTTTTCATTTGAAACAGATGATCAAGAAAATCAAATAAATGAAATTGTTCGCGAAATAAATAGAGAACTTAAGGATGAAAAATTAACAACAGTTGCAAAAGTAAAGCGACAACTGATTAAATAAGTAGAATAATCTTCCTATACTGTCATATTGTATAATGGGTGATTATAATGAAAAATAAAATAAGGATGCATTTCAAAAACTACCAAAATATGTACATATTCTTGTCAACAGTATTATTTGGTGGTTTTTTTGTTGGTTTTTTGGTTTTTTCAAAACTAGAAACTAGTTCAATTGAGTCTCTGACTTCTTCTTTTAATACAATCTTTAATATGTCATACATAAAAGAAAAAGAATTTTTTTATAGTAATTTCTTTTCCAATATCATACAGATATTCGTAATTTTTCTATTCGGTTTGTCAGTAGTAGGTGGTCCAGTTGTTGGCTTTGTTGTTTTTACAAAAGGACTACAAATTGGATTTTCAAGCGCATTACTATTAAATATGTATTCATATAAAGGAATTTTTGCCATCATTTTGACTATAATTCCTCAAGTCCTAATCGAAATCGTAACAATACTAATGCTTTCATCAATTTCATTGGAGATAAGCTTTAATATTTGCTATACTTGTTTTTTGGATAAACGAACAATTGATTTGAAGAATGTCATAAATCATTATTTAAATTATTTTCTAATTTCTTTAATTCTGATACTTATTTCGACATTAGTTAAAATTTATGTTATCCCATATTTAATATATCTATTCTCATTTATAAGCTAATTCGTTGCGAATATTGATATTAACTTGTATAATGATAGTGGTGATATTATGAGTCTTAGTGTTACATTAGCAATAAAAGAATTTGAAAATTACTTAGTTGTAGAACGTGGTTATAGTCTAAACACTGTTAAAAGCTATTTGTTCGACTTAAAAAAGTTTAATGAATATCTTGAAAGTATTAATGTATTAAATGTTGATCAAATAAATAAACAAGTTATACTAGAATACCTTAAAGTACTCAGTAACCGCACTAAGAAAAACTCAAGTGCTTCAAGGAATATAACGTGTTTACGCAATTTTCATCATTTTTTAATAATTGAGAAGCATATTACAAAAAATCCTATGGCAACTATAGAACTTCCAAAGCGTGAAAATCGGATTCCTCAAGTCTTATCTGAGAAAGAAGTTTTTATGTTATTAGATTCAATTGAAACGAAGGACGCTATAGGCTATCGTGATAAATGCATGTTTGAATTATTATATGGGGCTGGACTTCGTGTTGGTGAACTGGTAAATCTTAAGGTCCAAGATATTAATATAACTATGAAGTTTGTCCGCTGTTTTGGCAAAGGAAGTAAAGAAAGAATTGTCCCACTAAATGCATATTTAGTAAGGTATCTTGATTTATACATCCATAATTATCGTGATTTGTTATTGAAAGATGAGTATCACTCATATTTATTTGTCAATAGAAATGGCGCTGTTATGACTAGGCAAGGCTTTTGGAAAAACTTAAAAACTAGAGCAAAAAAATGTGGTATTACAAAAAATATATCCCCACATACGATTAGGCACAGTTTTGCTACACATTTGCTAGAAAATGGGGCTGATTTACGATCTATTCAAGAGATGCTAGGGCATAGCGATATTGCTACGACAACAATATATACACATGTTTCTACTAAGAAAATCAAAGAAGAATATGATAAATTTCATCCAAGAGATAAGGAGTAATATATGAAACGTTTTGATAGAATATTTTTAATTGTATTAGATTCAGTTGGTATTGGCGCTGCAAAAGATGCTGCTGTATATAATGATGAAAATTCAAACACTTTCAAGCACATTTCTGAAAGTGTTGATGAATTTGATGTTCCAAATTTAGAGGGTTTAGGCATCGGATTGTTAGGTGATTTTAAAAACGTTAATAAAGTACATAAACCACTTGCATATTTAACTAGATTAGAAGAAGAAAGTGTCGGCAAAGACACAATGACTGGTCATTGGGAAATGATGGGATTAAAAATTACAAATCCATTTCAAACATTTACTGATACTGGTTTTCCAAAAGAATTAATAACTGAATTGGAAGCAAAAACAGGCCGCAAAATTGTGGGTAATTATTCAGAATCTGGCACAAAAATATTGGATGATTGGGGAGAACACCATATGAGTACTGGTGACCTTATTGTGTACACTTCTGCTGATTCGGTATTACAAATAGCCGCGCATGAAGATATTATTCCAGTTGAAGAATTATATAATATTTGCAACATTGCAAGAGATATTACTATGAAACCTGAATGGAAAGTTGGGCGAATTATCGCTAGACCGTTTATTGGGCCATGCAAAGGGCAATTCAAAAGAACTAGTAATCGTCATGATTTGGCATTGAAACCTTTTGGCAAGACAGTACTCAACTCACTACAAGAAAGCAATTTTGATGTTATAGGACTTGGAAAGATATATGATATATTTGATGGTGAGGGAATCACTAGAAGCATCAAAACAGTTTCGAATGATGATGGAATGAATAAAATTACAGATTTAGCTAAAGAGAATTTTAGTGGATTAGCTTTTTTAAATCTTGTAGATTTTGATGCGATATATGGGCATAGAAGAGACCCAATCGGCTATGCAAAATCGTTAGAAGTATTTGACAAACAATTATTAGATTTTATGTATCAAATGAAATGCAATGATCTATTGATGATAACTGCAGATCATGGAAATGATCCTACATATAAAGGAACTGATCATACTAGAGAAGATGTCCCACTTATTATATATTCAAAATCAATTACACTGCCAGTTTTATTAGATAGTCAACAAAGTTTTGCTACTATTGGTGCTACAATTGCAGAAAACTTCAATGTAAATAATCCTGGCATAGGCAAGTCAATTCTTGACTTAATCAAATAGGAAAGAGGGGAGACATATGCAATTTGACTATAAAAAAAGAATTAGAACATTCGCACTTAGTTATCTAATAGCAGGATTGCTATTATTATGTGGAGTAAGTATGAAATTCAATTTGATTTTTCTAATTGGATTTTCCATTTTATCATTTTTATTGACATTCATTACTATATTAGCAATAAAAAATACAAGTCAGAAATTTCCAAACAAAATATTCAAGCTATTGATATATACAGGATATTTCTATATAATATTTATAATGATTATAAATGTTGTAGCTATTGGGGGATTTTAATATGAATAACATAACAATTGATTTAATGCATCAAGATGATGCAAAATTACTACATAAAGCTTTTAGTGAACAAAATGGAACATCAGATACATATAAAACGTTGGAACTATATGAAAGATATTATAACGAATCAAGGCAAAATAAAAGAACTATTTTAGTAGCTCGTTGTCGTGGTGAAATTGCTGGTTATGTAACTGTTAAACCTAGAGCTCTCCAAGGACCGTTTGTAGGACGTGACATTCCAGAAATCAAGGATTTTAATGTTCTAATCAAATATAGGGCTAAAGGTGTTGGTACTAAACTCATGGACCAAGCTGAATCAATTGCTGCAAATCGCAGTAAATATGTTTCTCTAGCAGTTGGTATGTATAAAGACTATGGAGTTGCTCAAAAGATGTATGTTAAGCGTGGTTATGTTCCTGATGGTACAGGATTATGGTATAGAAATGAACAAGTAGTCCCTGGACAGCAATATACAGTAGACGATGATTTAATTCTATATTTTATTAAAAAGATAAGATAAGTGGCGTAAGCTGCTTTTTTTAATATATATTAGTTTACATAACATACATTATACGAAGTTTATGATATTATTTTAAACTAAAATAGCAGTACTAACCTACTTAGTTTTGTTGGAATTATAATGGTTTAGAGCATTAATAAAGAATAATCTATATTGATCTTTTTCTTTATTGACATATTCATATGTGTTTTTAATACTATCTTCTAGATCATAGTAATACTCATGGGTAGCTACTTCTATAGATAACGAGTCAATTGGGAAACCAGGATTTCTTCTTAAGTGAGGTTTATTAGATATAATAAAGCTCTCACTCATTAATCCTCGATTCATTACTTGTTCATAGATGTTGTTCTCATCAATTACAAAGCATAGCGCATCCTCATAATGTGCTAAGGCTTCTCCTCCCATTTTTGTAGCAATTCCTGCATAATAGGAAATCATTTCTTCATCACTTAAATTTTTGTCTTGTACACGTCGCACATGTACTCCTGGTTGTTCCTCTTCTGCTAATCCATCGATGTATAAACCAGAATCCGCAGAGAAAACGGGTATTTTCAACTCTCGAAAGTAAGCTAAAGCCTTGATTTTAGCGTTTTCAGCAGGTATTTTACCATTTTCGTCTACATCTAATGTTAGCCCAATGTCAGTTAAGCCTACTAACTCAATATCTAAGCCTTCAAGTCTTTTTCTCATACTCATTAATTTGGCTGGATTTGTCGTACCATATACTATCTTCATTTTTAATCTCCTAAACTAGTTCGTTTATATAATCTGTAGCACAAAATATCTTTTTAAGCTCAACTTTGTTATTTTCTATATATTTGTTTATATTATTCGTAAATTGCAATTCTTGTATATTTGCCTCGAAAATCTCATTAAATCGGTCATAATCTAGTACTTTTATCATCATATTTGGAAGAATCTCAAAGTTTTCAGCCAAATGTGCACCAGTATCAGTCAAAATTTTTACAACTGAGTATTTATTTAATAAGTAGTTAATCATCTCACGTTTTGCGATATTATCAATGAAAATGAATTCATATACGATATACTCTTCATTTTTTGTTATTCCTTCATAATACCCTACTACTCTATCCTCTAATTTAAAGAGATTAAAATCAATTTGTTCGATTTGATTTGATCTAGTCTTGATAAGATAACAATTTAATTCTCTAACTTTAAACCCATCTTTATCCTTAGTATATGTATTATATAATTCTAAACATTGATGTATATTGCTTTCTTCAATTTCTTCAATTTCTCCGACTGGGTTGTTTGATACTAAGTCATTTGCATTTAACGTATATAATGCATTTTCGTATGCAATTTCAAAACCAAATTGGCGATATAGACTCCAATCATATGCTTTCAAAATAGCGATTAATTGCTGTTTTTCATTTTTTATTACTTCTAAGCAATAATTCATCAATTCTTTCATGTAGCCATTTCCACGATATGGATCTAAAGTTACTACCCCAACTATATATGAAACTGGTATAATTTGCTTACTCAGCGAAATGCTTAACTGATTCAATTGAATAACTGACACTATTTTTCCTTCAATTTCATAAACATATGTATTTTCTGCATTATAGATATTGTCAAAGTAAAAATCAACATATTCATTGCTATCTTCAACAAATGTTGTTTGCCATATATCCTTAATTATTGTTTTATCCGATAAAGTAGCTTGTCTAATTTTACCGCTGCGAACAACTTTATATTTTTTTATCATATCTATAGGGTAATAAGCTAGTTTTGCTTTACGCATAGACTCAATCCCCATATCATCTTCTCTATTTACTCGCTCAATCATTGGAAATTCGTGTTCTAAAAACATTTTTTGAATTGCAACAAACAGACCTCTGATTTCATAGTTCGCTTTTTCAACATGGATTTGCACAGTGTCATGATATATTAACGATCCTAAAGTAAATGCTTCTAACTTGTTATCTATGTAGATGCAACTACCAACAAAGCCAAGTCTCTCATAATTATCAAATATGTAATAGATTCCAGCATGTTCTTCAGAAATAAATTCGTTGTCATCTTTGTTTGATTCCCACACGATCATAAGTTCCTTGCAGGCATCAAAATCGCTTCTTTCAAGCCTTTTGTATTCAAATCTTCCTTCATATTCTGAAATAAAAGAATTGTAATGATTTCTCTTCTTTTGCATCTTTTTTCCTGCTAAGGAACGCATTGTATTAGCATCATAAATATAATCGAAGGTATCACGTTGCTCAATAATTTTGAAATGGTCTGGATAGTTAATTTGTATAAATTCTTTTACTTCCTCTGTGACACCTGACATTTCAAAAGGAATATCACTATCTTTACTCCAACTTAAAAGAAATTCAAATGCTTCTTTTAAGTGTTCCTTTTTACAAAAAGGCATTACAACAAAAAAATGTTCTCTATAACAGCATGTTATAATTAAGAAGTTTTCTTCCATATGATAGTAAGAATCATAAGCATGATCCCACATAATAAAAGTATTAAAATTTGAATTATAACCATAATAATTGGCATCATCCAAATATGGTTTGATGGATTGATAATCCTCAATTGTTAGTTTATTAAACATACATACACATCACTTTCTTTTAACATTATAGCACTAACCTATTTCAAGTTAAAGTGGTTTGCATTAGATAGTGATATTGTAGTAAAATATCAGATATGTTATTATTTTGTATAAGAAGGAAGTGTTAAAATGAAGATATGCGTTGTAAGTGATAGTCATGGTGAAGATTATAAACTAGAGAAAATACTAAGAGATAATAAAGACTGTGACTATTTTATTCATTGTGGCGATTCTCATTTTGATAAAAAGAATCCATTGCTTGATAAATTTGTAATTGTTAAGGGAAATCATGATACTTTGCCATTTCCTCTTTATACAACATTGGATATAGATAACCATCGTATTTTAATTGCACATGGTCATTATGATAATATATATGTTCGCCTTGATCTAATCGTAGAAAGAGCAAAAAAAATGGGTGCTGATATTGTTTGCCATGGTCATACCCATATCCCCTTTTGTGAATCATATTTAGGAGTTTTGGTCATTTGTCCAGGTAGCACAATGTTTAATCGTTCAGCTACGGGATTTGCCACATATGCAATCCTCGAGATAAACGATGGAATTGATTGCAAGTTTATCGATTTTGATACAAAAATAGATGTGACGGATGAAGCAATCAAAGATGGATTAAAACAACTAGATTTTTTTAGAAGATATGAAGAAACCAGTTAGCTATACGCCAACTGGTTCTTTAAATTCTAATTCAGTTTTTCTTCTTTTTTTATACTCTATTAAATGCATTATCTCTTTTATATCCTCACTATCTAATTCACTTAATAATCTAGCGATATTTGCGATGTTATAATAATCATACTTCTTTCCAGTAATGATTTCTTCAAGTGAACGCCCATATAATTGCGAGAGAATATTTAATTCTCCAACCGTAACATCTCTCTTCGCATTTTCAATATCAGAAATGGCGGAATGTGGCACTTTTAAATAGCTTGCTACATCTTTTTGTGTTAATCCTTTGAACTGTCTATAATTCTTAAGTCGCTTTCCTAATTCTTCTTCTATTGCCATAAGATCACCTCATATCCATTATATCATAGCAAAAAAAAATATCAATTTAGCAAATAACTAAATCAATATTTTGTTAATTAAAAATAATGCAATTAAACTATCTCTTGTAGATATTTCTGTTAATAAGAGTTTTATTGTTGATTAATGCCATTTTTTCCTCTTCATACCCAATTACTTGAGATTTCAACTTTTCAAATAATTCAGAAGATTTAATGTGACTCAATAATCGATAAAAATGGATATCAAATTCATAAATCAAAATATATTGAATAAATGAATCATTGGCTTTTCTAAACTCAGCAATATAATCACTAAGTGCTCTTGATAAACTCTTTTCAAATCCATTTCCCACTACAGCTTCAATATTTCTTGCATATAAATCAATATATCTAAGGTTCGAATAGTCAAAGGCGTGTTTCGCAAGATCACGATAATTATTGTCATGCACACAAATATCAAAAAGTTGTTTTTGATTGTTCTTCTCTCCTTGGTATTTTGCTAAACGATTGACTTGACTAACATAATCTTTACCAATAAGGATACGGATTTCATCAATGAGTTCAATGTTCAAGTTACCAGGTGTATAGGCTCTATTAAAAAGTATATTACAGTATACCGCTCTAAAGTAATCATAATAATCATCTTTTTTTGCTAAATGCTTAAAGATAAGTTCAACAGTTATATCTTTACAAATGTCACTACATCCTGATAAATGGTTTTGTAATTCAATTAAGCCATTGATTAATTTACTATCTTTGATTTCTTCATCTAACAATATTGCTTTTACCTCGTGATAAACACCAACATAGATAATTGGATGATTAAAGATTCCAATAAATACTTCGTTCAATATACTTCTTGCCTTTTTATCAAATTCATTAATGAAAATACCAATCAGATGTAGTGTGCTCTTTACAAATACCGCAGTTTGCGTGAAATGATTTTCATAATGCCCTAGTTCTACATCAGATATGTTTTTATTCATCGCATGGTCATTATTAATTATAACTTTTAAAACAACCAATGCTTCTTCATATTTTTTATTACCTAACAATCGTTTGCAACGATCAAACAAGCAATCATTAAGTCTTTCGATTGTTTTAACACGTTCAAGAGAATCGGTTAAAGAGTAAGTATAATCAAATAAATACTGATAATCATATTCAGTAAGTACGCGATCTTTTAAAATATAAAATAAGAATTTAAAAAACTCACGATGATAATGACTGTTTCTGCATTCGTGCATTAAATATTCAAATGCAAGCTCGTTACTGCAAGAATAAACCATTTGATCCACAGATTCATTTATCAATACAGATTTCTTCGATACATCGATATCTTTTAGTGCATATAATGCAGCGGCTGTATGTATACAATTATTGTTTAGCCTAAAACTATGGCAATCACAGTTAATTACATTATCTTTTAAAGAAATACTCACTTTGCTTTCTAAACTATCAATTTGAATCACAGCTCGATAAACATCTTCTTTTATTTCGAAGAATTTTTTAACTGCATTATTTACATAAAGTTCGTGACCCTTAGCCAATATATCCTTATTAAAACTACTCGTTAACTCTTTAAATTTATTGTTCATAATATCACCACCATAATAGTACCATAAAAAGGCCTTGAATTAAATATCTTTAGTTAGGTCTTTTTTGAAAAAGCCCGTATTTTGTTTATTGTTACTCTTTATAAAAAGTTTATCATTTATGATTTGGTTATATACATTAATTCTATCAATGATTTGCTCATTTGTCTCATCAATAAAATCTAAACGAATGCTATCTGCTTTTATGCTGTTCACATCTTCAAATTGAATTGGTGTGTGATGATAGATATGTGTTCTACAGTTTTCATCAAATGATAAAGGATATATCGCATCATAACGATCTTTTAACGCATAAGATCCTCGTTTACATAAGTTGCATTTTTTCTTTTTACATCCGAATTTACTATAGCTTACCGGGCAATATTCGCTAATCATATTTTCTACTCTACCGTAAACTAGGACTTCTGTTTCAAAGGCATAATCATATAAATAATTTATACTTTTTACGTTTAATTCATTAGAAAGTTGTACTCGATATTCTTTGTATGCATTAGCAGTCAATGAGTTTACTACATTTAATGACTTTCCAATGATTATTTTCTTGTCTTTCAATAATTCTAACATTCCATAATCATGAACAACATAATGGCAATCTAAATCAAGAATACCGCTCTTCTTCAATTTCTCAATTTCACTATCTTTATTAATTCTAGAACATACTAAGCAAAATTCCTTGTCAGTCATTTTTGCGAAATGATACGCTTCTAAACTATCAGATTGTAACGGATAATACACAATATGTACATTCATATCAATAACTAGCTTTAGTTGTTTAATATTATTCACAGAAACAGCGATTTTCTTTGCTTTAAGAGGCTTTTTTAGAGGTAACGGATTCGTTGTTGGATAATCCAAATCTTCTTTAAAACCGCAATTTGTACGCAATTCATTCAATTGATAAATACATATTCTACGCATTTCATTTATTTCTTTAATTGATATATTGATATCTTCATCCATTAAGATATTTAAATATTTACATGAATAGATAGAATCCCCCAACTTCATTAATTGATTAATGATTCTCTCTTTCGTTAATGGCGTAGAAATTGCTGCTTGACATACTTCGTTCGAGTGACAAGAAGCGTTATTTCCTAATTCATCACAAATACATAATGTCGCTTGTTTTCCTTTATAAAAGGTCGCTTCGATTTTTACTTTAATTCTTCTATAATTCTTATTATAGGTATTTTGCAATTCTTTAAGCAAGTGAATTGAACCAGTGCGATAAATGATTGTCCCCTTATCTATATTTACATAATAATCAATTTCTACATTTTCATTTTTGCTAGCGTTACTCACAAGATTCGTATTAAGATATAGACGGTTTAAACTAAAGCCTTCTTGATCTATCCCTACTCGAATACTATCTCCTTGATACAAGTCTTCACTTAGACTAATCCCTAATTTTTTCCTTCTCATATCATAGTATTTTATTTTTCCTACTTCTAAACCTAAGTTTGCTGGATAATCAAAGTTCATCACGTTATCACTGTTTAATAAATATCCTTCCGTAAAACCACGATTAAATAGTTTTGAGAATTCATCCACTGTTTCGCTCTTGATCGATTGATTATCAAGCGCTTGACGATAACCTCTTGTAATACTCGCTACATATTCTGGTCTCTTCATACGACCTTCAATTTTAAAGGATTTAATATTTGCGTCGATAAGTTGTTGAATGCCATGAATTGAATTTAAATCTTTTGGAGATAAAAGATACCCATCACTAATCATCAAATCATCTTTGAGTAAACGATATGGCAAACGACATGGTTGCGCACATTTGCCACGATTTCCAGATCTTTGACCAATTGAAGAACTCATTAAGCATTGTCCAGAATACCCAACACATAGAGCACCATGTACAAACGCTTCAATTTCTGTATCTGAATGGTCAGTAATATATTTAATCTCATCTACAGAGTTCTCTCTTGCCAATACAACCCTAGAAACACCTTTCGCTTTTAAATGATTAACTCCATATAAATTTGTCACACTCATTTGTGTGCTAGCGTGTACTTCAAAGTCTGGGAATCTTTTCTTAATATATGAAAGCACACCATAATCTTGTACAATTAAAGCATCTGCATGAATACGATACAAATAACCAATATAATCGAATAACTCATTTAATTCATGATCATAAATTAAAGTATTAATCGTAACATAGACCTTAACTCCATATAAATGCGCGTAATGAATTGCTTTTAAAAGCATTTCTTTATCAAAATTTGCTGCATATGATCTCGCTCCATATAAACTACCACTTAAATATACTGCATCTGCCCCATTTTGAATCGCTGCTATTAAGGACTCAAAACTACCTGCAGGAGAAAGTAATTCAATATTTTCCATTTTTATCACCATACAATATTTTAGTCGAGTTTTAAGCAATAGTCAATCAACACATTTTGACAAACTGCTTCAAAACATGGTAATATATTGAGAGGTGAAATTATGAGCTTTTTAAAACACAGATATTTTAATTCTATATTTCTTATTACTATAGCTCTTTGTGCTTTGTATTACATATTCATGCCTAAAGCAGATCAATATGTTCATACAAATATAACGTTAGAAGAAATGACTGATAACGAACGTATAACCTCAATTAGTTGGAAAGATTTAACAGAAAAAATCACAAAAGAAAAAGATGTTGTCGCTTATATACAACATCCTAGTTGTTTCGATATAAAAAGCATTAATGAGACATTATCCAATTATCTAAATAACAACACAATTAATAAAACACTATATGTTGTTGATTTATCAGCTGAAAAAGGAATCTCAATTGTAAATAACAATAGCTGTAAGTATCTACTTACTCCTTTATATATAAATGATTTGAGTATTTATCAAACACCTACATTAATCCATTTTAAAGACAATAAACTTGTTTCTCGTCATAGTTTGATTCCCTCAGATGATGTATTAACATTACTTAAAACTGCATTAGAAAACTAAGCAATCACTATTTTTGGCCTATTGATGAAGGAGTCAATAGGCTTTTATAATCTCTTTTAATTGTTATAAGATGTGTAATTATATATATGGCGATAATAGACTTCTGAGTGTAAAACTGAGTATTGATTGTTTTTTATCTATTATTCGCTCATTGCGACATAAACAGAGTTTAATGTACACCGAGCAATAGATATAATATTGAGATTTGTTAGACAAATCATACATGAAATATATCCAAACATTTTAGGCATAAATATTGTTTGAATGATTTTTTTAAATTTGCTTTGTGATATTTGTAGATTTATTATAAACTAAATACCTTGAATTAACTCAAAATCTAAAATTTCACACTCTTTGTTTTCTAAGTGAATAACAACCCAGTTATCATTTCTTTTTTCATACGTTATTGTGAGCATAGAATTTCCATCGAGCGCATGTTCGCTAGTAGCTTTGTTACTATCATCCACGTTGAATAAGTATAAAAATTGATCTATCTTTTTAACATCTTCCATTGTTGAAACATTAACTTGTATAGTTTCAAATGCTCTAAGTTCTAGAATGTCATCATACTTGAAAAGGTGAACAAGGCTGCCATCAGAATAGATAGCGACCATTTTTACATCCTCTTTATTCCAAATATCATATTCGTAATTGTCATTTTTTAATGTTAATTGAGGCTCTTCAAATTTGATATTTACAACTTTTCTTGTTATTTTATAAGATAAAGAATATCTTACTGAATAGGGAAAATTAGGGGTTAGATTTGCATAATTGTCATCACTATCAGTACCGCATGCTATCATAGTTATCGCTATTATAAATGTAAAACATAAAGTTCTAAACTTGATTTTTTTTTCCATAATGTAACCTCCTCTGGTTAACTGATTTTTACAGCAATGTAAATTGTATTACTATTATAAAAATTGGACTTTGCTACAGTTCCGTCAGCATACATTAAATTCCAATAATATGTGGTTGGATCGATATTCCACAATTTTCTCGATGGTGATGAACCAGGCTTATCTGACCAAGTACCATCACTATTCTGCAGCAAAAAATGATAATCATACACTTTTTCGCCGTTCACAGTGCCGATCCTGTTCTTAACGCTATACGATATTCATTGGAGCTTATGGTAGCAGTAGCTGAACTTATTATTCTGCTACTAACACGGTATTTCCTACTCATATCCTGCAAAACATATCCTGCTACAGTATCTACTGAATCTCCCCACTCTAGTGCCCCATAGTAGTAAGCTATGTCTCCAGGATTTAAGGCATATGGAAAGTTGCCAGCATATCCATAGCAATTAATGGTAGTTGATGCAGTATATTGATACGGCCATGCAGCACCATATGATGAACGAAGCATAATTGGTGAAGTCGTTCTTTGATGGTATTCTAAATCAACTAATGCTAAATATTCCGCAATTTTTTCATGGTCAACGTTTGGATTATAATTCAGCAATAATTGAGACTCTTCCGTGTTAATAGATGTACGAGTTTCAGCCGCATAAATCTGACCGACACTAGTAAAAATCGTTATAATAACTAATAGTAACTTAAAAATTGGTTTCTTCATAATTTAATTTCTTCAATTTTGATAGAGTTATTGTAGCATGAAAAGAAAGCCATTACAATTTTTCATAAATGATTTTTCTATAAATACTTTTGTTTTTCATGCATTAAAATTTACATTCTTTAGGTATAATATGAAATTAAATATTGATATAATAATAAAAAGACTAAGTTTTCTTAGTCTTTACTATTTAATTTATAACGACGATTTACATATTGACTAATTGCTATAATAGCTAACAAGATAGCAAAAGCGACTATAAGATTGATTGGATTATCAATAGAAGCAGTAATTCTATCTCCAAACGCAGCTAATAATGATGTATTTACTATCTTTGCTAGAAATATTGTCTTAATGAATGATTTCTTACTAAAACCAGATAGCCCATATGCGACATTAATTAATGCACTCGGCGTAAATGGAACCATTGCTAGAATAAACAAGGTTTGAGAACCACCATTTTCTACAATGTCATTCATACGATTATACCCTTTGAACTTTACTAAATATTTAATTAAGTATTTCTTACCAATAAAGCGATAAAAAATAAACATAGTGATTGAACCTAATGTAGTTCCTATCCAAGAATAGATACTACCCATGATTGGTCCATAACTGAATATATTCCATGCAACTATGGCAGTTAATGGGAGCGCTGGTATAACTGACTCAATAAAAGCAAATAAGATAGGCATAATAATTCCAAAAGATTTATACATATCAATAATTTGCTCCCAAAAAATAGGATCTGTTATTTGTTCATAATACTTTAATATGGTTTCCATGTTTTTCCTCTATAAGCTCTTTACTAACTCTAAGCACATTGTAGCACTTGATTTTGATGCCTTTTCTAAATATTGATCAAACTGTATGCTGTTATCCCCTTTTCCAAATACATCACTAAGTGATCTTGTGATTATAAATGGTTTTTTAAATTGATAACATACTTGAGCTATCGCTCCAGCTTCCATCTCAGCACACAACGCATCGCTAAAATATTCTTTGATATTAGATACTTGTTTGTCAGTAGATATAAACTGATCTCCAGATACAATTAGTCCAAGTTGATATGTAAGATTTAAATTTCCAACAATTCGTTTTACTTCATTTATTAATCGTACATCACACTCATAGATATATGGCATTCCCGGAACTTGTCCATATTTATAGTCAAACACACGTACATCAACATCATGATGCGCTACGCCTGTAGATATTACTACATCAAAAGGGTTTTGCTCAATATGCAATCCACCAGCAGTACCGACGTTTATAACATAATCAATGGCATAGTGATCAAGCAATAAAGTGGTAGAAACAGCAGCATTCACTTTACCGATACCACTTTTTAAGACAACAATCTCTTTTCCTTCATATGTACCTTTAGTAAAAGTATACCCACATATTTCTTCATTAGAATTTACGTGAATCAATTTTAATACTTCATTTACCTCTTCTTGCATTGCACCAATAATAGCGATCATTTTACTCCCCTTTTCTACAAACTAAAATATGTCTTAGTCCTTGTTCATTATAATCTAAAAAATCAGTATAAACTTTTATTGATTTAAATCCAACTTGTAATAAGCTTTGTTTATAGAAATCTAAATCAAATATATATTGATCATGAATTTCCTCAATACGGGCATCTTCTGTCTCAATCATCACAAAATGTTTGATTCTATGAGAATCAATTTTCTTTACTCTCCAATTTAAATAGAAGTCTTCTTCATTTATCTCTTGTGCATAATTATCAAAGACATTGTTAACTTTGAATAAACTATGTGTATCACAGACAAACGTTCCATTTTCCTCTAATAGGCAAAACGCATTTTGAAATGTTTTTTCTACGAGCTCTTTGCTATGTAAATAATTGATTGAATCACAAATACATAAACATAAATCATAACTCTTTTCATTAGTATAGATAGACATATCATTTACTATAAACGTTGAGTTAATGATGTTTTTCTCTATTGCGATATCTATCATATCACTAGACAAATCAACACCAGTATAACTTACATTCTCATTTGCAATGAGAGCCGCAAGATTGCCTGTTCCACATCCTAGTTCAATCACACTGTTATACTTAATATTGCGAATAAATCTTTCGTATTCTTCATAGAAACTAGGATCCATCAAGAAATCATAATATACCGCAAATTCTTGATAACTCATTATTTCAGATATTTCTCAATCTCAATCTTTGGAGCATCACTCCATAGTTTTTCTAGGTTGAATAATTCTCTTTCTTGCTCATCAAAAATATGTACAATCACATCGCCAAAATCCATTAATACCCAATGACTGTTTAGAATTCCTTCTGTTTTTTTCACAGGATAACCATGTTCTGCCATTTTATCTTCTACATTATCTTTAATTGCATGAATCAGTCTTTCGTTGTTTCCAGAGCAAATGACAAAAGTGTCAAATAATGCACTCTTCCCTGCCATATCTAATCCAACAATATTTTCTCCTAATTTATCATGCATCGCTTTTACGATTACTTCAATTTTTTCCATCTTTACTTTACATAGAATTGATAGATTTCTTGTGAATATCTATCTTGTTCTATTCCTTTCTTTTCCAAATATATTTTACTATCAATTAAACATTGAACAAATCCTTTTTCAATATTGGTTTTACAAAGTTCTAATTCCTTAAAGGAATCATAATTACGCCCAGGATCATACTTATCAGCACAAAAAATTGTCATATCAATCTTTGACATGTTTGTTTTAGCAATCGTATGACATTCAATGGCACTTAATATCTCAGGATCATCTATTAAAAACATAGTTTGCGCTAAATAACTACTAATCCATTGATGATAAATCCCCTTCTCTTTTTCTAAATATTGGCTATAGTGCTCTTTCATAATAGAAAGAGTTTTATCAAAATCATATTCTTTTCCGATATCATGGAGAATCCCTGCAATGTATACTTTCTTTTCATCAAGTCCATTCTCAACCGCAATTTCTACGGCAGTTTTGGTCATGCTTAATGTATGTAAATAACGTTTATTAGACATGAATGGTTTAATCATCGTTTCAAGGTATAGTCCATTTGCACTAATATATTTTAAAACATTCGGATCTAAAACATCAAATTGACCGTTTCTAGCATTTGTACTTGAAACGTCCAGTGTCTCAATCTTAACAAATTGAATCCCAAAACGATTAATATTACTTTGATTGATTGAATATCCTGGTCGATCGACACAGACAAATTTCACAAGTTTTGCAAGTGCATCAATTTCATACCATAAATCAAGCTTTTCTACTTGATCAAAACCGATTAAATAATAGAACTCAACACCCAAATGCCTTTGCTTCAACTCAACTACAGTATCATAAGTATATGATTTTTCATCTACATTCCTTTTAAGCTCGATATCACAAGTTTTCATATAAGGGTAGTTTTTAATCGCAAGTTGAATCATTTCCATTCTTTTATATCCATCAGCACTTTGATAATCCTTAAAGGGATTATTTAATGTTGGGATAAACCATACTTCATCTAAGCCTAGCGTTTCTTTTACTTGCCTAGCCAAACTTGTATGGCCAAGATGGATTGGATCAAAGCTGCCCCCAAATAATAATATTTTTTTCATTATTTTGGAAGTTCTATTTTCTTTTTATCGCTTTGCTTAAAAAGAATGATGGTTCTACCAATAATTTGTACAATATCACTGTTTGACCCAGCACTTAAATCAAAAGCTACTTGGTTCTTTTCGTCTGTGCAGTTATCCAGTATTTTAACTTTTACTAACTCATGTGCATTTAACGCATCTTTTGTTGTCTTTATAAGATTGTCACTTACTCCCTCTTTACCAACAATAATGATTGGATTAATGGTTTGAGCTAAGCTCTTTAAATGTTTCTTTTGCTTTGTGTTTAACATATTAATGTCCTCCTATATAAGCGCCTTTCTGCGCATTACCCCTACTCCTTTAGGAGCATGAATACGAATAATTTGATTATTTCCAGTTATTGTTACAAAGCCTAACCCAGAAATTATAATATCGCATCGTTCATCCTTATTAATTTTAAATTCATAATGACTCATTTGTGAAATTGTTTCAATACTTCCAATTTCTGGTCTTAAAGTCATATGCCTATTATATAAACCATCAGCATTAATAAGTTTAGTTCGATGTATTTCTAGTTGATTAGGGAAGTAACAAATAAATGATGTCTTTCCACCACTAATATAATCGATTCTAGCTAAACCGCCAATATATAATGACTGACCATAATTTAATTGATACACAATTGGATTTAACTCTTTTTGAGGGAGAATAAACTTCAAATCTTCCAATTCCACTTGGTGGCTCAACTGGTGCGCATTAATAATACCAGGTGTGTCATACATATAAGTAGTTTCATCCAAAGGAATTTGAATTAGCCCCAGCGTAGTGCCAGGAAATTCACTAGTTGTTATTAATACTTCATTCTCTTCCGAATAATTCTTCAAAATTGCATTAACTAATGATGATTTTCCAACATTAGTTGTTCCAATTACATAAACATCACGATTCTTTCTAAATAATTGAATAGCATTCATAATATCATCTAATTGATAATTTCGCAAAGCACTAGTTAATATAATATCTAACGGCTTAATCCCATCATCTTTTAATTGCTTTTGTAACCAATTTACAATTTTTCCATCTTTAACCGATTTTGGTAATACATCACGTTTATTAGCGATTACTAATATATCTTGATTATCTAAGTGTCTAGTTAATCCAGATATAACACTCCCATTATAATCAAAGATATCAATTACATAGACAATTAAGGCATCTTTTAAGGCAATATTCTGCAGTATGTTTAGGAAATCATCAGAAGATAAACTAGATTTAGTTATTTCGTGATAGTTTCTTAATCTAAAACAGCGCATACATAAAGGAACTTCCTTTGTTAATTGATTTTCTGGTATATACCCAGGTATATTTTTATCTTCTGATTGAAGCACTGCTCCACATCCAACACAAGTTTTAGTCATCATATTTCCCCTTTATAAAACCACTTTTTTCTAATCTATTAAAAATTATGGTTTCTAATTTTCTATTTACTTTAGTATAAGTAATATCCTTTTTTACAATTTGATTCACAAGTATACAATCAATACCAAATATCTTAGCTCCTAATATATCTGTTAGTAACTGATCACCCACAAGTATCATTTCTTGTTTTGCTACTTGATATTTCTTCTTGATTTTACTAAATACAAATGGAAACGGTTTTAAAGAAAAATGATATGAATCAACTTGCAATTCTTTACAAAACTTTGATACTCTTGCTTTCTTGTTATTGGAAGCAATCACAACCATAAATCCTAAATCCTTAACACATTTAATAAACTCAACAATTTCGGTTGGCGGAGCAAATACATCATGAGCCACTAAGGTATTATCTAAATCAAATATTATCAATTTTTTATCTCTAAGTTCATCAAAATGGATTTTATCATACCTAGAATAATATTTGTCTGGTTTAAATAATTGAAACACAAGACACCACTCCTTTAACCAATATCAATATCATACTATATTTTTACCAATTTTTGAAGTTTATCGACTAAATAACAAAAATTATTCATATATTTAGTTAGGTGATCAAATGACAAATATATTATTTTTTCTGATTAAACAAATATTCTATGTATCATTTGTTAAGTCAAATGCTTTTCCTAATACATTATCAAGGGAGGAAGAAGCATTATATTTAGAGCAATTTAGTAAAGGAGATATGAATGCAAGAGAAAAGCTGATTAATCATAATCTAAGATTGGTAGCTCATATTGTAAAAAAATATGATTCTGGAAAAGATTTGACTGAGGATTTAATCAGTATAGGTACGATTGGGCTTATTAAAGCTATAGACTCATATTCTATTGAGAATAACGTAAAACTAGCCACATACGCAGCAAAATGTATTGAAAATGAGATTTTAATGCACTTAAGAACTGGTAAAAAAACAAGTTTAGATATTTCTTTAAATGAAAGTATTGGACAAGATAAAGATGGCACAGATATCACGCTTATGGATATCACACCAATTGAAAATAAAGATATGATGGATTCCGTCGTCTTAAATGACAATATTAGAGCTATATATCAATATATTGATGTATTAGATGAAAGAGAGAAAGAGATTATATATATGCGCTATGGTCTTAACCAACGCGAAGAACTAACCCAAAAACAAATAGCGAAAAAATATAATATATCAAGATCTTATGTCTCTAGAATAGAAAAAAGAGCATTAATGAAGTTATTAAGAGAATTTATTAAGGCAGAAAAGAAAGAAAAATGATTTTTGTTTTCTTTCTTTTATTTATGGTATAATACTTTAAGGAAGGTGAAAATATGATTGGTAAAAAAGTAGCTTTTATTAGTTCAACTGGCGGACATTTAACAGAAATAATGAGATTAAAGGAATTATTTAATCGCTATGATTGTATCTTTATAACAGAGAAAGATAATACAACAAAAAATCTTAATTTAAATATCCCAGTTAAATATCTAGTATATGGTACTAGAAAACACCTATTCACCTATTTGTTTAAATTTGGTTTCAATTGTATAAAATCATTAATTATTTTTATACAGTTTAAGCCAGATTATATTATAACTACTGGTGCTCATACTTCTGTACCGTTAGTTTATATCGCAAAAATATTTGGTAAACAAGTTATTTATATTGAAAGCATCGCTAGATTGCATACTAAATCTATGGCTGGTTCTATGATTGAAAATAAAGCTGATCTATTTATTGTACAATGGGAAAGTATGTTGAAAGTATATCCAAAAGCAGAATATCATGGGCAAATCTTATGATACTAGTTACTTTAGGCACTCAAGATACTCCATTCCCAAGATTACTTAAACGAGTTGATGAATTAATTGAAACTTTACAATTAAAAGATGAAGTAATTGCTCAAACCGGATTTACAAACTATACATCTAATAATTTTCAAACATATACATATTTACCAAAGGAAGACTATCTTAAGTTATACAATAAGGCAGAAATAATAATTTGTCATGGCGGTGCTGGTAGCATTTTTGAAGCTATGAAAGCTCATAAAAAAATAATTGTAATGCCACGCTTAGCTAAATATAAAGAACATAATGATAATCATCAAGTTGAATTAGCGAAGAAACTAGCAGAAGATGGCTATATTATCTATTGTGAAGACAACTTAATAGAAGCATACAAAAAAGCTTTAACTCATAATTTCAGAGAATATGATTTCACTAATGATATTGTAACTAGAATAATTGAGTTTATTAAATAATAAAGGACAATCAATGATTGTCCTTTCCGCTTTTATAAATCTTCTAATAAATCATCTATAGTAAGATTAACAAGTTTTTTATCATGTTGTACCTCTACTTCTTTCGATACATTTGATTTATTTTCTATTTCCTTTTCATTTTCTTTATCATTTTTTGAAGTCTCTTTCACGTTATAATCGGATGTGGAAATCACATGATTAATATATGCAAACATAACTTCACTATTAGCCGAAAGCTTTTCAGTTTGGCTAAATGAAGTGTCATATGTAGCTAAAGAATAATCTTTAACTTTAATAGTAATTTCGTCCATGTTGTTAGTGAACATCGAAATATCATCATTTGGACCAACTATATAAGTCTTAACTACAAATTGTTCATTTGACTTCACTTTTCTAATCACTAAATTACCCTTTGTAGTTCTAGCTGAAGGCAATAACTCACTCACTCTAATGCGTTTAAATCCTGCCTTTTGAGAAATTAAACCAATTGCCAAATTACTAGTGATATTACATACATTTAATGAAACAACTTCATCATTTTTAAGATTAATAGCTTTAATTCCTGATGCTTTAATACCTAAAATTGAAACTTCATTTTCGTTATATCTAACCATATAACCATTTTTCGTAGTAACAAAAATATCATCAATACCTGTAGACAGATTAACTCCACATAACTCATCGTCACTTTTCAAATTCATACATTTTATTGGTTTATTGTAACGTTGTACTTCAAATTCAGATAATAAAGTACGTTTAATTTGTCCGTTTTTTGTTACAAGAACTACATTAAGTTGTTCAGTGAATGTCTTAACTAAAACCGTTTCAATTATCTTCTCATCTGGACTTGTCTTAACTAAATAAGAAATATGCTTTCCTGTTTCACGCCATTTGAATTCTTCTAATTCATGAACTGGTATATATAAATAATTACCTTTATTAGTAAACAATAACAGTCTATCAGTAGTATTAGCTTCAAATTGCGATATTAAGAAGTCATCATCTTTTTTACCAAAAGCTGATTGCTCACTTGACTTAACTGAGCGCATTGAATGCCTTTTTACATAGCCATCTTTTGTAACTGTAATAACAACATCCTCAGAAATAATCATTGCCTCTTTGTCAATTACTATCTCCTCTACTTCATCCTCAATTATAGATAACCTTTTACTAGGATATTTATCTCTAATTTCTGTTAATTCCTTAATAATAACTTTCTTTAATTTGTTATCACTAGACAATATCCCATTTAACTCTAAAATTTTATCTTGTAATTCTTTTTCTTCATCTTGTAGCAATGTAATATCTAAAGAAGTTAGTCGATATAATTGCAATGTAACAATCGCTTCCGCTTGAGTATCAGTAAACTTAAATTCATTAATAATATTTTCTTTAGCATTAGCTTTATTACTACTTGCTCTAATGATACGAATAATCTCATCTAGTATTGAAATAGCTCGAATTAAACCACTTACAATATGTTCCCTAGTTTCAGCCTTGTCTAATTCAAAAATAGATCTTTTAGTGATTACATCTTTCTGATGTTCAATATACGCATCTAATATCTCAATTACCCCCATTAATACTGGGTGTTTATCCTTAATTGCAACCACGTTATAATTATAATTTTTTTGAAGATCAGTATTCTTATAAAGGAAGTTAAGAACGTTGTTAGCATCAACATCCTTTTTCAAATCAACAACAATTCTTAAACCATTTCTATTCGATTCATCACGAACTTCAATAATTCCATCGATTGCCCTATTAAATCTAATTTCATCAATTTTCTTGACCATATCAGATTTAACTACTTCATAAGGGATCTCAGTAACTACAATTTGATTAATATTTTTAGCTTCAAGAATAGCAGTTTTAGATCTAACAACGACTTTCCCTTTACCAGTATTAAATGCATCAATAATACCTTGTTTTCCTTGTACAATCGCTCCAGTAGGGAAATCCGGTCCTTTCATATGTTGCATAATATCAACAAGACTACACTTAGGTTGATTAATTCTCAAAATCGTTGCATCGATTACCTCAGTCAAGTTATGAGGAGGAATATCAGTAGCATAACCTGCAGAAATACCAGTAGAACCATTTACTAATAAGTTAGGATATTTAGCTGGTAAAACGTTAGGTTCATATTCACTATCATCAAAGTTTAGCGAATGTGGAACTGTATTTTTATCAATATCTCTTAATAACTCAGACGCAATTGCTGATAGCCTAGCTTCAGTATAACGCATAGCCGCTGCAGGATCATTATCAATTGAGCCATTATTACCTTGCATGTCAATTAAAGGCAAGCGCATCTTCCAATCTTGACTCATACGTACCATAGCATCATAAACAGATGTATCTCCGTGTGGATGATAATTACCAATAACATTACCGACGGTCTTTGCAGACTTACGATATGGGTTTTTAAACACATTACCTTCTTTTTGCATTGAATATAAGATACGACGTTGAACTGGTTTCAAACCATCTCTAACATCTGGCAATGCACGTTCTTGAATAATATACTTTGAATACTTGCCGAATCTGTCACCCATGATTTCATCAAGGGACATATTTATTTTCTTATCTGCCATACATTACCTCCTATTCCTCAATTGTAAAGTTATCTTCCAATGAAAAATTAACATTTTGCTCAATCCATTCTCTCCTTGGTTCTACTTTATCACCCATCAATATTGAAACTTGTTTTTCTGCTGCTGCAGCATCATCAAGTGTAACTTGAATAAGTGTTCGTGTTTCAGGATTCATAGTAGTATCCCACAACTGATTTGCATTCATTTCGCCAAGTCCTTTATAACGTTGTAAAGTATATCCTTTACCTATTTTCCTTTTAGCCTCAGCTAAATCTTCATCACCCCATGCATATATAGCATTCTCATTTTTACCACTACCAGTAAATACTTTATATAATGGAGGTAATGCAATATACACTCTACCAGTCGCAATTAGGTCCTTCATATAACGATAGAAGAAAGTTAGAAGTAGCACTTGTATATGAGCTCCATCCATGTCAGCATCGGTCATTATTACTACTTTTGCATAATTACTATCCTCTGCGTTAAAATCACTACCAACACCTGCACCAATTGTTGTTATCATAGTTCCGATTTCTTCATTTTTTATAATATCACTATAGCTAGTCTTTTCAGTATTAATTACTTTACCACGAAGTGGCAAAATTGCTTGGTGTTTAGGATCACGGCCATTTTTTGCACTACCGCCTGCAGAATCACCTTCTACCAAGTATAGCTCATTGCGTTTTTTATCTTTAGATTGCGCAGGAGTCAATTTCCCACTTAAAATTTTCTCTGTCTTGCCACTCTTATCTTTTCGTGCTTCTTCTCTAGCTTTTCTAGCCGCTTCACGCACAGATGCAGCCTTAACCATCTTCTTGACTAGAATCTCAGCTACATTCTTATTTTCTTCTAAGAAATAATTTAACTTCTCGCTAACTATAGTTTCTACAGCATTTCTAGCTTCAGATGTTCCTAGTTTATTTTTTGTTTGTCCTTCAAATTGTAATAAATGCTCTGGAATTTTTACTGACACTATCGCAGTTAATCCTTCTCTAACATCATTTCCCTCTAAGTTCTTATCTTTGTCTTTAAGAAATGAATACTTCCTAGCATAATCATTAAATACTTTAGTTAATGCAGATTTCAAACCAGTTTCATGTGTTCCTCCATCACTTGTTCTAACTAGATTTACAAATGATAATGTTGTTTCTTGATAACTATCAGTAAACTGTAGAGCACATTCAATTTCAATTTCGTTATTCATCCCTTCAAAATAAATAGTTTTATGTATAGCTGTTTTTTCGGCATCTAAGTAATCAATGAATGCTTCAATTCCAGTTTCAAATTTAAAATTATCTCTTTTATCTGTTCTTTCGTCATATAATTCAATTTCAATACCTTTTAATAAATAAGCACTTTCCCTTAGCCTAGTGGCTATAGTACTATACTTAAATTCAATGCTTGGGAAAATACTTGAATCCGGTTTAAAATGAACCTTAGTCCCAGTTTTATTAGACTTGCCAATCTCTTTCATTGGGATTAGCTTGCTCCCGCCTTTTTCAAAACCAATTTGATAAAGTTTGCCATCTCTAGCAATTGTGACTGTGCACCATGAAGATAATGCATTAACTACAGATGCACCAACACCATGTAACCCACCTGATGTTTTATATCCTCCTTCTTCAGAGAACTTTCCACCAGCATGCAAAACAGTAAAGATTACCTCAGTCGCATTCATTCCAGAAGCATGCATTCCAACAGGCATCCCACGAGCCTCATCTTCAACGATAATAGAATCATCTTTGCATAATGTAACAGATATCTTATTTCCATACCCAGCTAGAGCTTCATCGATTGCATTATCAACAATTTCATAAACTAAATGATGGAGTCCCCTATGATCTGTCGAGCCAATGTACATACCAGGGCGTTTCCTAACAGCTTCTAACCCCTCAAGTATTTGAATACTAGATTCATTATATTCATTTGTCACTTTGTTTTTCGCCATAAATAAACTCCTTCCATACCAATTAATTATACCATAAAAACATTGATTTTTGAATTGTTTCTTGTATAATGTTTTAATGGAGATGATAAAAAAATGAACTATTTTTATATTCTTTTTGCTGTGATTGGTTACCTAATCGGCTCAATTCCATTTGCTCTAGTAATTGGCAAAGGATTCTATGGTATTGATGTTAGAGATCATGGTTCAGGTAACCTTGGTGGAACTAATTCTGGTCGTGTGCTAGGAAAAAAAGCTGGTGCAACCGTGATTATTTTAGATATTTTAAAATGTAGCATCGCTGTATTAATCACTAGATTACTCATTAATACTTTCGATTTAGATATGTTTGGAATTCATATTGCGGCATTATTTGCAGCAATTGGGCATTGTTGGCCTATCTTTGCAGGATTTAGAGGTGGAAAAGCAGTTTCTGTAGTAGTTGGGTATATGTTAGCTACCAATATAGCATTATTGTTAATTGCTGCCGCTATTTTCTTACCAATGCTAAAAATTACAAAATATCAATCGTTATCAGCTATTACAACTGCATTAATATTATTAGGTGTCTTCCCATTTGTTGATCGCGATTATCGAGCATGGATTGTTTATGCAATTATAGCTGCCCTGCTAATCTACCGTCATAAGGAAAATATCAAAAGGTTAATCAATCATACAGAATCAAAAATTAAATGGTTATAAAAAAAACTACTTCTGAAGTAGTTTTTCTTTATTCAAATCTCAACCGCACCATTATTTAATTTATTAAATTCTATATCATAAGCAGATTCAAAGTCAAATAGTTTTCTAGGCATTGAATTAATTTGATTAGATATATCATCTAAATATTGTTGTTCTACTTGA
>JAVBUP010000039.1:0-15544 GCA_031555175.1 Coprobacillaceae bacterium | reverse complement strand
CTATACGTTTTCTCACGACTTCAATTTTTAATTCTTTTGTATATTTTTTATTTAAACCGCCTTTTGGTCTTCCCATAATAGTCATCTCCTTTATTTAAGTATATTAAAAAGTAGACTACAGTCAAAACTTATTGTTTTTTTCTGTGTCTACTTTTATATTACAACTACACACTTGACTTACTTATATATCTATATAAAAGATTTTAAAAACTGCGATATAATATATATTTCTAAAATATTTATGTTATTGCATACTACAACTAAAACTTTATATTAGCATCCGACTTATCAGTTTTAAAATAACTAAACTCTCTATACCCAAAGAGTTTGGCAATTAGATTACCAGGAAAACTATGAATTGCTGTATTATAATCTGCAACTGCGGAGTTCATAAATCGACGTGTCGCTGCAATGTTATCTTCACATCTAGTTAACTCACTTTGTAGATTAAGAAATATAGCATCTGCTTTTAAGTCTGGATACTTTTCTTGCAACATAATAACACTCTTTGTCTGGCTACTCATCATTTCATCTAGGTCTAGTCTCTCTTGCAGATTATTTGAAGAGCGATACAGCGATCTTGCATTAATTACTTTTTCCAATAACTTAGATTCATGCTCACAATATCCTTTACATACTTCCACAAGGTTTGGTATCAAATCGGCACGATTTTTTAGGTATACTTCAATGCTTCCTTCAGCGTTTTTTACAAATTGATATTTCTTTACAAATGAGTTGTACATTCCAATTACTATAAGTATAAAAGTCATCAACAATACTATAACAAAAATTTCCATAATTATTCCCCCTATTATATATCAAGCATTTCTAGTACATCATCTATAAAATCAGTCATAGCATAAAACTCTGAGCAAAACGAATTAATTTCATCATCAAAATTAGTATCCGCTGCTTGTATTTTTCCATCTAGTAGACCACGCTTTGATCTTTCTAGCGGAACTTCAATAAACAATGTATCGTAGTTAAGAGCCATCCTTACTTTCCTGTCTGCCTTTATGGCAAATTCATTAAAGTATGACATAATCCTTGGTTCTAATACGACTCTACTTTTAATTTGATCATTACTGTATACATCATAAAATCTCTCAAATTCAGCATCTTCAAACTTTACTCGCTCTAGATTTCTTCTAGAGGACTTAAATATTTCTAACTTCCTGTTCTCTAAAATGTGAATGATGCAATCACTAGAATATTCTTTCAATTGTATCTTATAAAACAAGCCAAAGAATACATCACTGTGTGTTGTGTTTCCATCTGAATCAGTTGATTCATCTTCTGTATGGATTTTCGAAATCAAATATTTATATTTGTTATTTTCTCCTTGCAAAGTATAGAAACTCTTAAAATCATCAAAAGAGCAATAAACTCCAGATTCTTTATAAACTTCCTTATATATCCCTACATTTCTAAAAGTTGAGGATTGTCCATAATCATTACATATTTCATTGAGTAACCCTAAGTATGGTTCATATCTATTTCTACTAGTTATACCAAACATGATTACTACAATTACACAGACAAATGGTATCATGAATAAGGCCATCACACCAGCAAAAGTAAAGACAAGTAAAGACAGTACTGCAGCCATTATTAAGGCAATTCTCTTGTTTTTTCTGCGAATTTCTTTTGCGTTGACATACTCTACTTCTAATGAAGCAAGTCGTTCTTGCTTTTTATATTTAAAGTCTTGTATTCTTTGATGATAACTATTATGAATTGCTTCAATTCCTTTAAATAAGTTTAAGTTCATATCCAATCCCCCTGTAATTAACTTTATTATACTATCTATTTTTTATAACAACAATGTTTCTCATTATTTTACCTACTGTTTTATATAGCAATTTGCTAGATATTTATTGCTATTTATACTATACTTTATCTATTGGAGGAATGTATATGAAAGATATCGTAATAATAGGATCTGGTCCTGCTGGACTGTCTGCTGCTATTAATGGAGTAGCAAGAAACAAAGATGTATTAATTATCTCTAATGATTATAGAAATAACTATTTATATAAGACTGAGCAAATTGATAATTATTTAGGGTTTAGTAAAGTATCTGGGAAAGAGTTAATGGATAGTTTCATAAGCCACGTTAATGATTTAAACATCGAAATGAAAACAGCAAGAGTACAAAATATTATGCCACTAGGAGATATGTTTATGCTTAATCTTGGCAATGAAATAATAGAAGCTAAGTCAATTATTCTTTCTATTGGCGTAGTTCGTAACAAGCCATATTTCAATGAAGAGAAGTTTATTGGTCAAGGTATCAGTTATTGTGCAACATGCGATGGGATGTTGTATCGCGATAAAAATGTTGTAGTCATCGGTTTAGCAAATGATTCTGTTGAGGAAGCCAATTTTTTAGCGGAAACTGGTTGTATAGTAACATTTGTTACTAATAAAGAAGTCTCTGGATTATTGGATAGTATAACTATCGTTTCTGGTAAAAAATATGAGATTATTGGTGATGATAAACTCACTGGAGTGAAAGTTGATGATATGATTATCGAAACTGAAGGAGTGTTTATCTTAAGAGAGGCTATCTCTCCTAAAAATTTACTTCCTGACCTAGAGTTTGATGGACCATACATTAAAGTAAATAGCAATTTTGAAACTAATATCCCTGGTGTTTATGCAGCTGGTGATTGTATAGGTTTACCATTACAAGTTAGTAAAGCTGTTGGCGATGGCTTAGTTGCTGGACAAAATGCCGCAAAGTATTTAGACAACTTAAACAAATAAAAAACCGATTCAATAATCGGTTTTTCTCTTTAAATTTTTGATTTCTTATCTAAGAAAGTGCTCTTCTTTGATTGCCCTGTTATATCCATATAGAATACACCAATTGCTAAGTAAGATTTACCTTGATAGATATATCCAGAGAATGCAGCAGACACAACAGATGTTAAGAAATTATATATAAACATATACACAGGTACAGATAATTCAATATTAAGATTTACAAATGAACCATATAGTGATCCAATTGACATCATAACCATTCCTGTCCCTAACATAGATAATATAATCCATCCAAGATAGCTTATATTTAGTAAGAATAATCTCACATATTTACCCTTCATTGTCTCACGTGCTTTCGAGAATGCACTAGTAAAGTCTAAGTTTTGATCAACTGCGAAATACGGTAAAATAAATGTCATCATTAATACTACAAATCCTACAACAGTACTTGTAATTGAAGCGAGAGCGCTTAAGAATGTTTGACCTTCTGTAAATCCAAGTCCACCACTAGTGTTCGAAATTAATGAAGAACTACCAGTGAATAAATCTGTTATCATGTCTAAGTAAACGCCTATATCATTACCAATAAGTAATGCCAATAATATGAATACAGCAATGACAGCGATTTGGAACCCATATGCTAAAAGCATTCTTCCGCCATATATCCCCATCCAACGTCTATAATCTTTAAATCCTTCAAACAAATAATCTTTTACAGTAATGCCACGAGCTTTTCCTTTTACAGTTCTTAAAACAATTAATACTATACAATGCTCAAGTGGCCAAGTAAGGAATAATAGGATAGCTAACCAAATATTTTGGCTTAATCCTGAGCGTACTCCAATTAGAAGTATTGCAATAAACATTGTGCTAAATATAAAAGATGCATTAGAATTATATAATGATTTAGCACTATCTTTAATTTCTGGTATTGATTTCATATAAACCTCCTAAAAAACTGTTTTAATTATAACATATTTCACAAAAATATACAGTATAAATAACATAAAGGTAATTTACCTATATAGTTGTGCTTTTCATGTAAAAGTGCTAAAATATGTACTATTGGAGGTATGACACATGAAAAAAACTGCAATTTTAACAGACAGTAATAGTGGAATTTCGCAGCAGCTTGCAGGCGAACTTGGTGTCTATGTAGTGCCGATGCCATTTACTATTAATGGCGTAGATTATAACGAAGGCATAGATTTATCAACAACTGAATTTTACTCTTTTTTAACAGAAAAATCACAAATATTTACATCTCAACCAGCGATTGGAGCATTATGCGAGATATGGGATAGCATTTTAAAAGATTATGAAGAAATACTATTTATTCCGATGTCTAGTAGTTTATCCGGGACATATCAATCAGCTAAAATGTTGGCTGATCAAGAGTATACTGGAAAAGTAATTGTAGCTGATACGCAAAGAATTGCTGTAATGCTATATCAAGATGTTCTACATGCTATAAATTACGTTAATGATGGAAAAACAGCAAATGAAATTAAAGATATATTGGAAGCTAATAAAGCTAACAATGCAGCATATCTAATTGTCCCTACACTTGAGTATTTAAAACGTGGTGGACGTGTAACTGCTTCAGCCGCTGCTTTAGGAAGTTTATTGAAAATTAAGCCAGTTCTTCAATTAAAAGGTGGGAAAATTGATTCCTATGAAAAAGTCAGAACAGAAAACAAGGCCTATTCAATTATGGTTGATGCAATCAATAAGGATATCGCTGATGCTAACTTAACACTTGATCAAGTCAATTTATTTGTAGTTCATACAAATTGCCTTGATAAAGCAATTGAATTTAGAGGGATTGTTCAAGATAGCTATCTAGATAAAGATATTCAAATTATGGATTTATCGCTAAGCGTAGCGTGCCATGTGGGCCCAAACGTAGTCGCACTAGCATACGCAAAAAAATAGAAAAAATGAATTAAAATAGGTGGTTTACTCCACCTATTTTTTTAAAAATTTATTCTTGATTTATCTTCTAGATATGATATACTATATTAGCCGACAAAATTGTCCTGATAGCTCAGCCGGATAGAGCATACGCCTTCTAAGCGTACGGTCGGGGGTTCGAATCCCTTTCAGGACGCCATTTATAAAAAACCGCATTAGCGGTCTTTTTTATTTTATTGTATGAAATTCTACTTCTACTTCATCATCTATATATATTACAGCATACGTTTTGCCTGAACTCGATCTTGGTCTACTTGTTGACCCCGGGTTTAGTAAATGAATACCTTTATATACAGTATGATATGGGGTGTGAGTATGACCAAAACATAGTATATCAGCATTACAACTCAGCGCTTTATTATATAGTATTTCCCTGGCATTACCATACAACCCTAAGCGATGCCCATGAAGGAATACTATTTTTCTTGCGCCAACTTGCAACTCACATATATCCATAAAATCTGAGAAATAGTCATTATTACCCCTAACACTAATAAACGGACTAATCTCTTCCCCATGCATTTCACTATCACCGCAATGAATAAAATAATCCACATTTTTCTCGTAATTTAATATATATTTTAAATCATTTAGATTACCATGATTATCACTTGCTACAACAACTTTCATTAATATCACCACAAATACTATACCATAAATCAATAATATTTACACTATGATGCCACTACATTATAAACAACATTACTAACTTGAATTTCTTCTTCACTAAATCCAGAAACATTTACTATTTGATCTTCTACCATTATTGAGACTGTCTCTACCCCTTCAATGCATTGAATAGATAGAACTAATGAATCATATAACTCTTTCGATATTTGTAAGTCTCCTGATAATGCTTTTTCATTTAAATTAATGACTAATTTTCCATCAATTAAATCAGTGTTTCCTAAAACCATTAAGCCTTTATAATTTTCATTTTGCTCTAGACTACTTGAAACACTAATATTATCAAGTATTACATCCATAACTTCCTTAACACTTGCTAAATCACTTGATACACGCACTGTCTTAGGAACATATAATGTTTGACCAGAAACTTCCTTTACATAATAAAAGGTAACTCCCTTTGTCTCATGCAATGGTAATTTGTTATGTTCAAAGTTATTTATCCCTAAATTTCTACTCAATGATTTAGTAATTGGAAGATTATCTACTGGCATATGAGTTAGTTTTTCACCCTCCATTTGGATTTCTACCTCTTTTACTTCCTTATATTGTGTCACAGTCCAAACAATAGCTTCTAGAACTTTCAACTCTTTTTCTTTTGGATATGTGGCAAGTTCACTAGAAAAATTCACATAGCCCTTCCCATCTTGCACAACAAAACTTAACACCTTCAAGTTCGTTGGTAGTATTGCATGCATACCAGTCTTATTTGCTTCTGCTTCACTACTCATTTTTTCAATCATTGTTTTAACTTGTGCTTCGATAGAAGTTTCTTTCTCAATTGCTATTGAGATTGGTATCAAAGTTCCATCTTTATCTAGATAAAATACTTGACGGTAATCTTTATTAGCTATTTCGACTACTTCTTTTTCAATTGTTTTTTTATCATTGCCTTTATAGTATACAAAGACTGAGAATACACAAAGGATGGATATGATTACAAGTTTTAGCTTCTTTTCATTCATTATATAGCCCTCCTATTAAACAATATGAAGAGGAATCATAAATATGAAAAAAAACGACTTTTATTTTATATAAAGTCGTTTTACTTCTATATCTTCATATTCGAAAAAACCTTTACTTGAAAGTATGAAAGTATCAATAGCCCCAGTAGTAAATATTTCTATTCTCCCTGTTCCTTCAAAGTCAGGTATCTCATTTACAATCGCCTCACTACTTGAAATTATCTCTACTTCATTACCCAATACTTTCGCAATTTGAGTACTAATAATTGGATAATGCGTACACCCTAGAATAATACCATCAATCTTACCTAAATAGTCAGATAATAGTTCATTTAGATGAGTTTCTAAATTATTAAGATATTCCCCACTTTCAATTAGTGGAACAAGTGAAGGTGTCGCTAGTTGAGCAACATCTATTGTATTATCTTTGCTTAAAATTAAGTCTTGATAGACATTAGAAGAAATAGTCGCATTAGTTGCAATAACCAACACTTTTTTGCAACTAGTAGTTAACAGGGCATTAACTGTTGAATCTATTACTCCCACAAAGTTAACTTCTGGATATTTTTCAATCAAATCATTTAGCACTGTACTTGTTGTCGTATTACATGCTAATACAATATCATTAATTCCTTGTGCTAAGAAATACTCTACTATTCCACTGGAATATGTTAATAGCTGTTGTTTTGTTTTATCACCATATGGACAATGTCCGTTATCCCCAACATATATAATGTCCATAGTCGGGTATTTCTGCATGATTTTAGCCAAAACAGTTAAACCACCAACACCTGAATCGAATAATCCTATTCTTTTACCCATGTTGCAACCTCTTCTAGTGCAATGTTATTCTCATGTACAAGTGTAGCATTGTCAACACCTATATAACGGAAAATATTATTGGAATATGCGTGTCCAGTAATTTGTTCTTTTCCTTGTGGATAACGTACAATATAACCATACTCATGCCCATGGTCAACTAACCATTGGTATAACTTAGTATCCGCGAAGTCTCTCTTACCAATATCTCGTAAAGTAATCATAATGGTATTTCCCAACTGGAACTCATTATACCCTGCTGCAAATGTACCAGCAATACCACTTGCTAAATATGACAGTTCTCCCTCTGTTTGATAACCTAGATACAACAGCATTCCTCCACAATTACCTTCTAGCTCAGATTCAATAGCAGCACACATGTTTTTTAAATTGTCATACGCATTTTGCCTTAAATATATTGAATAAATAACTCTAGGTATATCTAATGCGATGCTTAGTTGATCATCTGGGATTTCATAGCTACCAATATAATTGCCATTGTTGACTATAGTTAGTAACTGTGATGGATCGATTACAATTTTAGAATTCTCATTTGTTTTACTATTATTTAGTAATTTCCTTATTCCTTGACTATTATAATTTTTCCCAATACTTTGAAACGCTGATAACAAGTTATTTTCAGATACTCCTTGCTTTACTAATGCTTCCTTTAATAAGATCGTATCTTTAATATATAATGTATTACCTTCATATGCTGGAGCAATTGCCCCATAATATGCTATACTATCATAATCAAAATCACTGCTCCTTGCCGCATCTTCAAATAACCCTGCTTGTAAAAGCTGTGCTAATTTTACTTCAATATCTAATGGAGCTACTAAACTTAGTTTTTCGATAACATTATTAGTTTTTATTATTAATTCATTTAATGGCATATCAGAATATACAATTCTAACAGAGTTATAATTTTCATAATTTATAAGTTTAAAATTATCATCTTCAATATAATCAATAAATAGCGATGAGTTTATAACATTTTCGACTAAATATTTTTGCTCTTCTGCTGTTAAATACTCCTTAAACATTTTAACTCTTTCATCACTAGCCCCTGGCACACGATAAAACTCATTGTAACGAGTATTAATAGAGATAAAACATATAATAAAAGATACAGTTATTATTGCAAATAGTGGTATGTATTTTTTCATCGTTATTTCACATCCTAGCTCTTATCATTTTACCATTAATCTTTGCCATTTTCAATTCTAAACAAATCATCATGGTCTAGCATACTATAAAACATATTCTGCCCAATTATAATATGGTCTAAAAACCTTATTCCCATAACTTTACTTGCATCAACCAATTGGCTCGTGATAATAAAATCTTCAGTGCTTGGGGTAGGATTACCACTTGGATGATTATGTAAACAGATAATACTTTGACAACTAGACTTGATAGCTTCTTTATATATCTCACGGGGATGAATTTCACTACTAGATAAGGTACCCTTGAAAATAGTTTTATCTGTTATTATCTTATTCTTAGTATCTAAGCATATCACCACAAAATGCTCTTGTTTTTCATTTCTGAATCGCTTGTTATAGAGGTGATATACATCCTCACTATTAGTTATTGCTTCACTTACTTTTGGATAATCTATCCTTTTTATTATTTCAAAAGCAGCGGCAATACTAACTGCTTTTGCCTCTTTTACGCCAGTAATATTCATTAACTCATGTATAGATGCACTCGATAAATCGTGCATGTTCTTATACTGTTCCAGAATTGATTCTGCTAAAGAAAGAACGGATTGCTTATTTGAACCCGTCCTTAGTATCACTGCTAATAACTCAATATTTGATAACTTATCTATGCCATATAGCATAGCTTTTTTTCTTGGTTGGTCATATGCTTCTAAGTCTTTAACTCCCATTAATTGCTAGCTAACCAGAGCAAGAAATTATCGTAACTGCCCTGGTTTACTTCATTGAATATAGATTCATCTTGGATCTTATACTCCTTTACAATGACATTATAACCAAGTTCATTAAGTTTTGTTTTCTGCGCTTCACTTTCTTCACGACTCAAAGTAATAATAGATAACAAAAATGTTAATCCATCTTTTGAATATTGATTAAATGAGGCTATCTCATCTTTTAGTTTTCCTTTCGTCTCTTCCATTTTTTCAATATTTGCATAAGCTCCTATTTGATTAGTGAAAATAGATACTGCTTCAAAATCAACAATTGCTTTAGCGTTTGATATCTCAAAATATTTTATGTATATAACACCATAGACTACTGAGAGTACTAACCCAAATAATACTGCACTAATTCTTCCTTTCTTCATAGTCATCACCTATTTCATTATATGTAGTAACACTATTAATATGATATATTGCTAATCTATACCATATTACTTCCTAAACTCAAGTGTAATTATGCGTGGGATTGATAGCCTTCCTACACTGGAAGTAAGTAATCTATAACCCATGACCGCACATAATGCTGCTAGACCAATACCTACAACTATACTTGATCCACCAACAATCTCCATTTGTTCAGCAATACTTAATTCTTGCATATTCTTTCACCTCCTAATATCTTATAGACTTTTTAGTTTAAAAACTGTAATAAAAAAAGAGATTTTATAAAATCTCTTACAAGTTATAAAAGAATGGCACAATAATTGGAACTACAAAGCCTAAAATAATACCAGTGATAAAAGCTATCATTCCATATACTTCACCAGATAGCATAATAATGGCTGGTTGAGTTACATCTCCACCAGTACATCCCGCTACACCAATCGGGCCAAGATCTGTACCATATTTCTTAAAGTACCTACCAAATATAAATACTGCTAATTCGCGCCCCACATTAACTAGTAACGCTGTAGCCCCTAATGCAGCGCTATACTTGCCTAACTCTACTGCAGTAAATGAATACCAACCAAGACCAGAACTAACCGCTATCGCTTCATTCAATGGCATATTTAGGATTAGGCCAGCAATAACTCCTGCAACTATAGAAGTTATTACAATAGTTACTGGAACCAGTAATACTTTCACACCAATTTTTTTAATCTTAGCCATTAACCCTGTTTGTTTACTTAATTCCAGTCCAACGATGAATAATATCATACCTAGTAAGATATCTTCTAGTGTTAGCGACAATAAGCCTAAATGAATTTCAAATGATAGACTTTCAATAACCTCAATTGTTAAAAATAACCTACCAATAACAATACCAATTGCTGTAGATAATATTACTTTAATGGGCATTTTTCATCACCATCTTAAAAATAACCCTCATCCCAATAATACTGCATATACATATAATTACGATCATAACTACTGCTTGTAGTCCAATACTACCAAGTTTAGCAATAACATCTTCATTCACTCCAAGTTTTAAACCTAATATAAACAATAAAAAATAAATAATTGCATTCATATATTTATTATTAGTTTCTGCATTAGTGCTCTTACTTTTACCAACTATGTATCCCAATAGTACACAGCCAATAAAGAACAACATAGGCAACACCATTTCCATAATCTTTCCCCCATTCATAATAAAACACATTACTAATTAATGTGTTTCATTGTATTCTTGAATAACATTTCTAACTTTAATACTAATATCTGTAGAAGACATATCTTTATATTCTTCATACATTATCGGTTCAAAGAAATGGATATAAACTGTAGTCTTCTTAATACTCTTATCATCAAATACTTTATAACTATCGATGATCGAAACTGGAATAATCGGACATTTAGCGTCAATAGCAGACTTAAATGAACCAGCTTTAAATTCAATCGTATTATTTTGCATTTTTGCTCTAGTCCCTTCTGGGAAAATCACAAAATTCCTATTTTTATCCACAACTTCCTTAGTGATATGTTTGATAATCCCCATTGATTGTCGTAAATTATCACGATCCATATAAACGCCATCAATACATGATATAACATTCTTCACAAACGGATAATTGCCAGTTTCCTTTTTTGCAACAGGTATTAATGGTTGTGGTAAGATATCAATTAGTGCTAGCATGTCAAATAATCCTTGATGATTAGGAAAAAGTCCAAATCCTCCCTCAACTAAATTCTCAAAACCAGTCGCTTCAATTTTAACTTTACCATAACGATTTACCTTTTTAACAAGATAACGGCAATAATTATAACGTTCTTCAAAAGATATGCTATCTTTATTCTTCTCATATCTCTTAAGCTTAGAATAGTCTTTAATCAAAGTTGGCAAAAACTTAATAAAAATAATTGCAATCCTAAACATAATTATCCTCTTCGATACGTTTGTAGTGTAAACGTATCTTTTCTTTCTTCTGCTACTAATTTATAACCATATTGTTTAAATTCAGGAAAATATGTATCACCAACATAATCACCATCAATAACACTCATAATCATTTCATCAGCATAAGGTAATGCTTGAGCATATATACTCGCACCACCACAGATATATAAATCTTCTTTGCGTCGTTTATAATCGACGATAACTTCCATTAAATCATTTGACACAATTAGATTATCATATTCATCATCTAATCCATCTAAACAAACAACAATATTAGTTCTTTTTGGTAATGGTCTACCAATTGCCAGATAAGTATTTTTCCCAAATAGAACAGTTTTATTTAATGTTGTTTCTCGATAATGTTTTAAATCTTCTTTATTATCCCATGGAATACCATTATAAGTTTCTTTAGTACCTATTAACATATTTTTATCTACTGCTACTATAATTCTTATCATTATACAGATACCTTTCCTTTTATTAGAGGATGTGGATCATATCCTACAACTTCAAAATCTTCATACTTGAAATCAAAAATAGATTTTTGATTTCCATGAATAACCATTTTAGGTAATGGTCTTGGTTCCCTACTAAGTTGTAAGTCAACTTGCTCCAAATGATTAGTATAGATATGTGTATCTCCAAATGTGTGTACAAACTCACCAGGCTCTAGTCCAACAACTTTTGCATACATCATTGTTAATAAGGCATATGAAGCAATATTAAATGGCACGCCCAAGAAAACATCAGCACTTCTTTGATATAGCTGACATGATAATTTCTTACCATCGGGGCTAACGTAAAATTGTACAAACGCATGGCAAGGTGGTAATGCCATACCATCTATTTCTCCAACATTCCAAGCAGATAAAATATGTCTTCTACTATGTGGATTACTCTTTAAATCATCTTCAATGCGCTTAATTTGATCAAACTCAACGCCATCTCTATTAGTCCAATGACGCCATTGATATCCATAAACTGGTCCAAGATTGCCATCTTCATCAGCCCATTCATCCCAAATACGCACCTTATTATCGCGTAAATACTGTATATTTGTTTCTCCAGTTAAAAACCATAATAATTCATGTATAACTGATTTTACATGGACTTTCTTTGTCGTTAATAATGGGAAGCCTTCACTTAAATCAAATCTCATTTGATAACCAAATGTTGAAATTGTCCCAGTTCCTGTACGGTCTTCTTTTAGCTGACCATTCTTTAATACATGCTTACATAAATCTAAATATTGTTGCATAAATAAACCTCCCTAATTGTTTAAAATTATAACATATCTAGTAAAAAGAAAAAAGGACAAAAAATGTCCTTTAGCTAGCTAGTCTAATTAATAATAAAGATGCGCTAACTGTACCTGAATTAAATCCACCATCTAAAATAATAGTTTCTCCAGTAACATTTCTAAGTTGTAATGTCGCAGGTACAGATCCAACAGGAACCGTAAAGACTACTTGACCATGCATACCTGTAATAGCAGTTCTTTCTGTGTATCTGCTTCCTGGCAACTCTACCCCATTTAGGTAAACAGCTAATGTTGTATTAACAGTTTGAATTAGCGTTGTATAACTTAATATAAATGTTCCAGGAACTGTAATAGTGATTGTATCACTACCATTGAATAACAATCCAGCTGGTAATGGATTTGGTATTTGCTGTCCATTAAATGTCACTGCAGCTCCATTAGCTACAGTCAACTCACCTGTGTTATACAAATAAGCTGGTGCCACATTAGTACCTGGTGTTCCTTGAACCCCTTGTGGTCCTTGTGGCCCTGTTGGACCAGTAGCTCCTGTTGGACCAGTGGCTCCTGTTGCTCCTGTTGCACCAGTTAATCCTATTGGACCTTGTGGTCCTGTCGCTCCTGTTGCGCCAGTTTCGCCACGCTCACCTCTTTCACCACGTTCTCCTTGAGGACCTGTCGCTCCTGTTGCCCCTGTGGCTCCCGTTAAACCGATTGGACCTTGTGGTCCTGTCGCTCCTGTTGCACCAGTGGCTCCTGTTGCGCCTGTTGCGCCTGTTGCTCCTGTTGCACCTGTTTCGCCGCGTTCTCCTCTTTCTCCGCGTTCTCCTCTTTCTCCTTGCGGACCTTGTGGTCCGGTTGGACCAGATGGACCCTGTACGCCTCGTGGACCTTGTGGTCCAACACAGCAGTTACAGCAATCATTGCAGCGACTACATCCTCTATTGTCGTTGCAACATGCTTCTTTGTTTTGTAAATCTATTCTCATATTTAATCTCCTTTCTACACTCTATTGTATGAAATAAAAAAGGGCCTAAATATGCGATTAAACCACATATTTTGCCCTTTTTAATCAATAAGTTTTTCAACTCTCTAACTATTCAACTAATACTCAATATTATACTAGATTATTTACTTAAATCAGTACCATTAGAAGCAATTACTTTTTTATACCATGCAAATGAATCTTTCTTTGAACGATTTAATGTACCGTTACCTTGATCATCTCTATCTACATAGATGAAACCATAACGTTTTTTCATTTCTCCAGTACCTGCAGAAACTAAATCAATACAACCCCAAGGAGTATACCCTAGTAATTCAACTCCATCAAGTTCAATCGCTTTTTGCATTTCAGCGATATGACTTGCAAGATAATCAATTCTATATCCATCGTGGATTGATCCATCGCCTTCAACCTTATCTACTGCTCCAAGTCCATTTTCCACAATAAATAATGGTAATTGATATCTATCATATAAGTTATTTAAGAAGATACGAAGTCCTACTGGATCGATTTGCCAATCCCATTCAGATGATTTCAAGTATGGGTTTCTTACTCCACTAAACATATTCCCACCAGCTTTATTATCCTCTGGGTCACTTGAAGTAACCATTGACATATAATAACTGAATGCTAAGAAGTCTACTTTACCTTCTCTTAAGATTTTTTCATCATCTTCAGCCATTTCTAGTTTAATGCCTTCTCTTTCCCATTCCTTTTTCGCATAAGCTGGGTAATATCCACGGCATTGTACATCCGAATAGAATAGTCCTAATCTGTTGGTTTCAATATTCTTCATTACATCATCAGGATTACATGTTTTAGCGTATGCAGACATACCAGCTAACATCATTCCTACTTGATAATTAGAATCAATTTCATGACCTAATTTGACAGCTAAAGCACTAGCTACAAATTGATGATGAACAGCTTGCAACTTAGTTTGTGTATCGTTTTCTTTTACTCCACCAGCAAACCAAGGCATCATACCCATTACATTAATTTCATTAAATGTCATCCAGTATTTAACTTTACCCTTATAACGTTTGAAGATAGTTTCACAGTATTTTAAATAGAAATCAATCACGATTCTATTCTTCCATCCACCATATTTAACTGCTAAGTTTAAAGGTGTTTCATAGTGAGAAATCGTAATCATTGGTTGAATCCCATATTTGATACATTCATCAAATACATCATCATAGAATTTTAAGCCTTCTTCATTAGGCATAGCATCATCACCATTTGGATAGATACGAGCCCAGTTAATTGATGTACGATATACTTTAAATCCCATTTCAGCAAATAAAGCAATATCTTCTTTATATCTTGAATAGAAATCTATTCCTTCATGACTTGGGTAATAAACACCATCTAGTACACCATCAAAATCAATTTCACGCATTTTACCATGCGCACCTGCACGAACTACATCAGCAGTACTTGCACCTTTACCGCCTTTATTCCATCCACCTTCGTATTGGTTAGCAGCAGTCGCTCCTCCCCATAAAAAATCTTTTGGAAAACCTTTATTCATAATTTTCACGCTCCTTGCCAATATTATAGCATAGTGATTTTGGTCATTGTTTTCTATTTATGTAACGCGTTACATATTATGAAAAACTAAGCAATATTTGCTTAGTTTTCAGACTGTTGACAAAGGACACCTATAACGGTGTTCTTTTTCTATGAAGTAGTGGAAAGAGGATAAAAAAAGGAATTTCACGAAGAAATGCCTTAGTTTTGATTGATTGGCAGTGTCGTTATCTGCCTTCATCATCGC
>JAVBUP010000028.1:0-10731 GCA_031555175.1 Coprobacillaceae bacterium | reverse complement strand
CTGCTGCGTGATAAGAAAATGTACGTCGATTTATCTCAAAAGAGTCTAACTTCATAATTTAGGTTTACCCTAAATTTTTTAGCCAAATATGGCTTTTGTTTTTACTGTGCCCAATTCATTACTTCATGTTGGAAGTTTTTTTATTTTACTTAGTTTTCTTCTCTTGACATATTACCGAAAGACTTTAATCTATTTCGATAACCAATAGTTTGGCACCTTCGATTGCCCTAATTACTACTGTTTTACCTTCTTCAATTGTAGCCCCATATAGGCTTACTGCCATCCAGATAGATCCATCTACTCTCACTTCTCCACGATTATCATCGATAATAACTTTTGTAACAACCGCCTTTTTTCCAACTAATCTATCTAAATTTGTTTTTACTATCTCTCCTTGCATTGCTTTTTTAGCAAATGGTCTTGCTAGTATCGCAATGCCTAATGATGAAACGACAAATGTTACAATTTGTATTCCCTCATTAAGTCCAATTAATTCAGCACATAGAGCTATTACTCCTCCAAGTGTAAACCAAATTGAAACTAAGTCATAGGTAACGAGTTCGAATATCAACGTTCCTAATATTACTAATATCCATATCCAAATCATTTCGTTCACCTATAATTGAGCAATCAATATGTGTTGCTTATAATCAAACACACATTCTAGCTTCAATCCCTTTTCTGTAAAACTTATTTTGTATGCATCAGCAATTCTTTTAATGAATGCCTTGTTGCTAATTCTCGCATAACTTTTTCCCATAGCTACTTTATGCAAGTTCTCTTTGTTATATTTTCCTAGATCTAAATCCTCTTTTGTGACCGGCTTTATCCCAATCTGCTTTGTTTCTTCATCAATTCCTACAAGTGCATATTTGACATCTTTAAAATACTCACATGCCGCTATATTTAATGTCATATTAGCCTCATATACCATAATTGATGGAGTTGTCTGACTCTTAGTTGTCCATTCAAAGTTCATTTTCTTCACCTACCTATTAAATACTAACTGCTATTGTCATATATATAAAGAATATTATTAGAACAATAGTAATGCCAATTCCTATTAACGATTCCAAAGCACGATTGCCATAACTAGATTTATTTCTTTGAAATCTGTTGTTATTAAAGATTTGCTGCGAGACCCTTTGTTGCGAGATATTATCAGCAAACTCATTCATAAACTCAGTTGATTTTTCCTTAACATCTTGCAAAAAGTTATTGCCATCTTCAAATTCTCTACTAGGTCTATATTTCTTTTGACGGATATTTCTTTGTGGAATATGATCAAAAGTTCTTTCTTCTAAAATATTTCTACGTTCTGCATCCGTCACAGTTACATTCATACCACAGGAACTACAACGAAATCCGCCATTATCACTACGATACATTATCGAAGAGCATACCGGACACTTTTCAACTATCTTAACCACCATTATCCCTCCTTCATAATACCATTATACTACAAATAATTACAAATAAATTATTTTTTTGCTTTTTTATGTAAAAGATATGTAAAAAAATGCTTCATATTACTAAAATATGATATCCCATAATTATATATGCATAAAAAAACATGATTTATTAATCACGTTCTTTATTCCTTTTTAATTTTATACCACCTATTACAAACATATGAATTGCTGAAGCAACTAAGTATACTAGCCAAGAATAAAGCCATCCATTCGGCAATGCAAACCCTAGGATAAAGAAAATTACTGTTGCTAAGATATAGATAGCTGATGAAATCATATCTAAATATTCGTTTTCTCTAGTATTTTCATATACATAATTATGATAATAATGATAGTTATTATTCTCCTTACTAAATTTGCCTTGTGATGTAATTCCAGTGTATATAATTAAAGTTATCCCTAAAATCAATGCTAAGAAACAAGCAATACCCACTGTAACTAATAATGGATTTTTTGTTACTACTAAATATGACCCTAATCCTACTATTACGAAAGCTATTCCTCTAGAAATATTTTTACTGATGTTTTTCTTTTCATTTGTAGATGCAGTAGACTTGAATCCATAATGAAATATAGATGTTGAAACAATTTTATATACACCAAATGCAATTGATACTAGTAATCCAATCACTAGGAAATGAAAGAATTCATCTTTCCACAGTGTCGAGAACTCTTCTTTAGACACTTCTCCATATCCATATTTTGTAACCATGATGCCTACAAATGTTGTAAATCCTGCTATCAATGCCATTATTCCAATTACCAAATTTTTAGCAAAATCTATAGTTTCTTCAGGCGTTAATTTCTTTGGTATATATTTATATACATAGTCACCTTTTACTTCTTTTTCTTTCTTAGGTAAATCATCTACCATTTCTTTATAATCGCCCAAAGTAATGATAGCAGCTCTCATAGCATCTTGATAAGTATACCCTTCTTCCATTAACTCCTTTATTCTTTCATTAGAGTTAGATAAAATCTCTTCTTTCAAATCTATAACTTTTTGATCCTCAACTACATCCCTAAACATGAAGTCAATATATTGTTGTAATTCGTTCATCCCTTAATCCTCCCTTAATAGTTTGTCTATAATATCTTTTGCGTATGTCCACGCTTGAATGTTTTCCAAACACAATTGATGTCCTTTATCAGTAATAGCATAATATCTACGCCTACCACCTTGTGTTTCATCCCCCCAATAAGACTTAATATATTCTTCTTTTTCTAATCTTCTAAAACTTGAATAAAGCGTTGCTTCTTTAAGTTCATATGTTTTTCCACTTTTATCAAATATTTCTTTTGAAATTTCATATCCATACATATCTCGTTTCTTTAGTAATAACAGAATTATAGTATCTGTATGTCCACGAATTAAATCTGATGATATTCTTGGATCCATATATCCACCTCCACACGCATATAATACAACATAGTACTGTGCCTGTCAAGGTACTTTGTGTAAAATAAGTAAAATAAATAAAAATAGTGGTTGCCCACTATAAATACTGTACCATCTGTTGAATATTATTTTGTTCAAATGAAATAACTTCATAAGCCAATCTACTAATCTCACTATCTACCTTATTCTCATACTCATTGATTAACTTATGCATTTCAATTATGCCCGCATTACTACCTTCGACAAACATTTCAGCAATACTAGAATTAGAACTATTAACTAATGTTCTCATCTTTGTCATAGCTGTAAGCATGCCATCCACAACCTTATTGCTTTTCTTAATCTGCTCACCATTCTTCACTAGCTGTTCACCAACTTTTCCAAGCATTATCGCATATTCTTCATGCTGTGATGTTGCAAGTTGTTTAAGTTCATCATCTTGTATTTGATCCTTAATACTATCTATCGCCAACATACCCATTTGCATTGCATCTTCTATGCTAGTTAAAAATTTTACTGAATTTTTCATTTCTATCACCAATAATAGTTTTAGTATAAAATACTAATTTATGCATATTTTATTTAAATGTTTGAAATTGATACTTATACTAGCAAATATTTGATAGAATAATATCGAGGTGATAATATGAAAAAACTAAAAATATGTACAATTGGGGGAGGTTCAGGCTATACACCTGAATTAATAGACGGTTTTATTCGTAGGTACAAAGACTTGCCAGTTACAGATTATTATTTTTTGGATATTGAAGAAGGTAGAGAAAAATTAGAAATCGTTGGCGAACTAGCCAAAAGAATGGTTAAAAAAGCTGGTTTAGATATTAATATCGTTTTGACTACTAATCGAGAAGAAGCATTAAGAGATGCTGATTTTGTTACAACTCAAATGAGAGTTGGTGGTGCTGATATTAGAATTCATGATGAAAGGATTCCTTTATCATATGGTGTATTAGGCCAAGAAACCAATGGACCTGGTGGATTTATGTGTGCATTAAGAACAATACCTGTATTACTTGATATAGCTCAAGATATGGAAAAATTATGCCCAAATGCTTTTATGATTAACTTCACTAATCCGGCTGGAATTGTAACTGAGGCATTGTGCAAATACTCCAACATCAAGAATATCGGTATTTGTAGTGGTGCGAATAATATGCGCCGTGATATCGCAAAAATGTATGGTACTGCATATACCGATGTAGAGTTAACAATTTTTGGTTTAAATCATCTGATGTTTGCAAGCAAAGTGCTAGTAAATGGTATCGATAAAACACATGAAGTAATTACTTCATTGGCTGGTAACAATATTCCAGGAATCGCTGCAGAAAATCATGTAAGGTGTGAGTTTCCCAGTTCATTCGCCGCAAGTCTAGGTATATTTCCTCTACCAGGATATCTAAAATACACCTATCTAAACACTGAAACTATTGCACATTTAATTGAAGAAATGGATACAGTTGGAACTCGTGGTCAACAAACTAAACAAATTGAAGCAGAATTGTTTGAAATATATAAGAATCCAAATCTAGAAGAAAAGCCTATTCAATTATCTAAAAGGGGTGGTTCCTTATATTCTGACACCGCTGTTTCAATCATTTGCTCAATATATAATAATAGTGGAGACATTCACGTTGCGAATGTACCAAATGCTACTACTACTCCAGATTTAGAAACAGATGATGTTATTGAATGCAACTGTATAATCGATAAAGATGGCGCTCATCCAATCCCATTTGGTAAAATACCTAGAAGTATTAAAGGATTAATTCAACAAACAAAAAACTATGAAACGCTGACTGTTGAAGCTGCTGTTTCTGGAAAATATGAAGATATATTATTGGCGTTAGCTAATAATCCATTTGTTCACTCTGTGAAAATAGCAGAGGAAATGTTAAAAGACTTACTAGAAATAAACAAGAAATACATGATTAATAGCAAATAAGATGTGCATGTTAAACTATACCCTGTGTCAAGGACACTTAATTAAAAAGTGGTAAAGTCATATCAAAATTATTGATATGGCTTTTTACATGTAAATTGTTTTCTCAATCAGTACAGATGGTAATTGAAGATTAATCTTTGATGTTAAGTACTCATCATATTCATAAGGAGTCATTCTATGTAAATCCCATTGTGGTCTATCCTTATTGTAATAAGGAATATAATCAATTAATGTTTGTGATAGTTGGAGATAGGAATTACATTTCTTGATCTCTGTTTCTGTTTTTAATATCGCGAAGAATGATTCTTGAGGTGCATTATCCCAACAATTTCCTCTTCTCGACATGGACTGCAGTATTCCATTTTTCTTGAGTAATTCTTGATATTGGATACTTGTATAATGTACGCCTTGGTCTGAGTGAATCATGATGTTCAAATCTAATTCACCTTGATAAAAATCGAGTAATGTATTTACTGTTTCAATCACAAATTTTAAGTCTATTGTTTGTGATAACTCCCAAGCTAATATCATCTTTGTACTTGCATCTTTTATGACGGATAGATAGGCACGTCTACCATTTCCATAGGATAGATAAGTAATATCTGTTAGCAGGACCTTCTTTGCTGTTCCTTGCATGAAATGGCGCTCTAATATATTCTCAAACGTTCTATGGCTTTGTGTAGCCTTCATCATTTTCTTAACTGGATTTTCTTGTCTAATCGGGCATTTAAGGTCATATTTCTTCATTAGACGCCTTATTTTCTTTAAATTCATAGTAACTCCATAATCTCGTTCAATTCGCATTTTGATTTGTTTAGCGCCTTTTTTCCATGTCTTGTAGTTATAAGCATTTTCTATCATCATAAAATCTAAGCGATCTTTAACCTCTTTGTCACTTAATTTTACTAGATTCTTAACGTAATTATAATAGCCTGATCGACTTACACCAGCATACTCACACATCATTTTTATATTCAGTTTATTTTTACGTTTACTTTCCATCTCATGGATTATTTTGAATTTTTCTTGCGTTGGGATTTGGGATATTTCCGTTCCAACGCTTCTAGCTTTTTTAAGAATTCATTCTCCTGTTTCAAAAATTCAAGTTGGTCTTTTAAGTATTGGTTTTCTTCTTCGATAGAGTTAAATGTTATTTTTTTAGGACGACCAATTCCTGGTCCAGTTTTACGATTAAATCCTTCGGGACGTATTGCCTGTCTCTTGAGTCTTTCTGACAAACCTTCAATCCTATGTCGTCCAAGAATGTTTGGATTAATTCCTAAACGCCTTATCGCCTCAGTGGGCCCGTATCCATCTGTTAATAATGACACAAATATCTTTTTAAAATCCATTGTGAACGTTATATTCGCTGCTGTCACTTTTAAAACATACTCATTCTTCTCTAACTCTAATATTTGTTCCTTAGTAAAGTAATTTCTAGGCATAGTTTCACTTCCTTTCTTTAAGTATATAAAAATACCCTATAGATGAACACCTTTTTTTATGTGTCCATTCTATAGGGTATAGTTTATGTGCACATCTTATTTTTATTTTCCCATAAATATTTTATTATCATTATCTATGATTCATCTGCCTTATTGCATAGTCATTATATAAATCATACCACCCAGATTTTTTTCTCTTTTTTTCCAAAAAATCAATAATCATTTCTTTTGCAGAAGCAATATCAATTATATCATTAAGCGCTGTTTTTTTAATATATATCACATATGGCTCTCTCGCATCTTCAGCGCTTAGCAGAATCTCACTAAGTAGCTTTTTTCGCTTCTTTCTTTCTATTGGCATAGCATACCATCTTTCACACTTCATATTATCACCTTACCTTATTAGGTTAATCCTAACAGTTAGTCTTTTTAATGTCAACATTCAAACTTTTTTACTTTTTCAAATAAATAAAAGATACAGAATAGCATAAATTCTGTATCTTTCCTATTTCTTATTAGAATATTTTGGGAGGAAATTCTATTATTTCTTTTTACTTGGTTTTGCATTGCCATGATAAGATTTGATTAAGATTTCTTTCATATCTTTAATCATTGGCATTCTTGGGTTAGCTGGTGAACATTGATCTTCGTATGCCCCCATGGCAATGTAATCAACACTTTCCATCCATTCCTTTTCATCAATTCCTTGAGATTTGAAGTTCATTTCAATTCCTACTTCTTCTCCTAGGTTATAGCAAGCTTGCGCAAATAACTCTACACCTTCTTCTACTGAAGTAGGGTTTAGACCAATTAATTGAGCTAATTCATAATATTTTTGATCTGCTTTATAGTTATCAATCTTTGGCCAGATAGCTAGTTTAGTTGGAATTTGACCATTGTATCTTACTGTGTATGGTAAGAAAATTGCATTTGTTCTACCATGAGGAGTGTGGAATACCCCACCAACTTTATGAGCTAATGAATGGTTCATACCTAAGAATGCATTCGCGAATGCCATACCAGCAATTGTCGCAGCATTATGCATTTTTTCTCTTGCTTCGAAATCATCCTTACCATTTGCTACTGATCTAGGTAAATAGTCAAATACCATTTTAATCGCTTGCTTTGCTAAACCATCTGTAAAGTCAGATGCTAATAGCGATACATAAGCTTCAACTGCATGTGTTAATACGTCCATCCCTGTATCAGCAGCTATTCTAGCTGGCATAGTTAATGCTAACTCTGGGTCAACGATTGCTACTGTTGGAGTTAATGAATAGTCAGCTAATGGATATTTCTTCATTGTTTGGTTATCTGTGATAACGGCGAATGGTGTCACTTCTGATCCCGTACCAGATGTTGTTGGGATACAGATCATTTTACATTTCTTTCCTAGTTCCGGGAATTTGAAAGCACGTTTTCTGATGTCCATAAATTTTTGACGAATGTCATTGAAATCTACTTCTGGATTTTCATACATTAACCACATTACTTTAGCAGCATCCATTGGAGACCCCCCACCTAATGCGATAATTGTGTCAGGTTGAAACGCTCTCATAATTCCTAATCCTTTTTTAACTGTATCAAAACTTGGATCCGGTTCTACTTCAAAGAATAACTCAACATCTACTTTTTCTTTTCTTCTATCTAAAACATTTGTAATTTTATTTACATATCCTAAGTTATACATTCCTTTATCGGTAACGATCATTACTTTACCAATTTCTTTCATATCTTGTAGATAATCAATTGAATTTCTTTCAAAATAAATCTTTGGCGGTAATTTCATCCATTGCATATTGTTGTTACGTCTCCCGATTCTTTTAATATTTACCAAATTGATTGCACTAACGTTATTAGAAACAGAGTTCGAACCATAAGATCCACACCCTAATGTTAATGATGGAATGAAAGCATTATAAACTCCACCAATTCCTCCTAATGTAGAAGGTGCATTTTCAATAATACGAATCGCTTTTACACGTGAACCAAATTTCATACTTACTGCTCTATTTGATGTATGAACTGCAGCTGAGTGTCCTAACCCATGGAATTCCACAAACTTACATGCAAGGTCAATACCTTCATCTGTTGAGTTTGCTTTAATAACTGCTAAGACAGATGATAATTTCTCACGAGTTAATGGTTCATTTGGACCGACTTCTTTAACATAAGCTGCTAACATTTGTGTATCTTCTGGAACTTTAAATCCTGCTGCTTTAGCTATCACAGTAACTGGTCGTCCAACTACATCTGGATTCAAATGCGCTTCATTAACATTATCTGCATAGGCATTTACACTAAACATATATTTTTCAAGTTTTGCTTTTTCTTCATCATTGACAAAGTATACTTTATATTTTTTGAATTCATTAATTACATCATCAAAGATTTCTTGATCAATAATTGCCCCTGATTCTGAAGCACAGATCATCCCATTATCAAAGCATTTTGATAATACAATATCATTTACTGTACGTTTAATATTTGCAGTTTTTTCAATATATGCCGGAACATTTCCTGCCCCAACTCCTAATGCTGGCTTACCACTTGAGTATGCAGCCTTAACCATTGCATTACCTCCAGTAGCTAAAATCGTTGCAACCCCTGGATGTTTCATTAATGCTTGTGTTGCATACATAGCAGGAATTTCTAACCATTGGATGCAGTTTTCTGGTGCCCCAGCAGCAATTGCTGCTGTTCTCATACAGATAGCTGCTAATTTAGAACATTCCTTCGCGCTTGGATGGAATGAGAAAATAATTGGATTCCTAGTTTTTAAAGCAATTAAGCATTTAAAGATTACTGTTGATGTTGGATTAGTCGTTGGGATTATCCCACAAATTGTTCCAACAGGTTCTGCTATTTCTACAATTCCAGTTAATGGATCTTCATTAATAACTCCTACTGTCTTTACATGTCTTAAATTACTAGTAACATATTCGCAAGCAAATAAGTTTTTAACTGCCTTGTCTTCAAATACTCCACGCCCAGTTTCTTCAATTGCCACTTGTGCTAGCACTCCATGATGATCAAGTCCAGCAACTGAACATTTATTTACAATGTAATCTACTTGTTCCTGATTTAGTTTCAAAAATCCTTCTAATGCCACATTAGCTTTAGTAACTAATTCATCAACATGAGCATCAATTTGAGCTTCTGTATACTCTACTTTTTTTACTTCTTTGTTTTCAGCCATTTCTTCTTTTCTCCTTGTGATTTTTTTATCTTGCACGATTACTATATACCATATCATTGTGCTTTGCAACATCTTTTGTGAAAAAAATAACGAATATTTCAATGATAACGTTTACATTGAAAAGTATTGTATTTATGGGCATTTTTTAAATTTGAATGATAACGTTTACAAAGTATTTTCACTCCCTTCAATCGCATTCAAACAAAAAATAACACAGTTAAAAATTTGTGTTATTCCCCCTTATTAAATTAAATTTTATAAGCCCTTTAGCGATACCATGGTTCTCTGTTCGATCAGTATGATACTTAGCAATTGCTTTTAAACTATCAACAGCATTTCCCATCGCTATACCATATTCCACCGCTTCTATCATTTCTAAATCATTATTGCCATCCCCAAAGGCATAAGTATCTTTCATATCTCCATTGATTCGCTTTACAAATTCATATATCCCCTTGGCTTTAGAACATCCTTTAATCGTTAAATCTCCAGATACCGGCGCACTGTGCATTTGGAAATCAAAGTCACTAGCGAATTCTTTTTCCATATCATCCCAATCATGCTTATCTAGAAAGCCAACCATTGCTAGATGTATCTCTACACTGCTATAGTCTTCAACCATATTCTTAACTACTTTCTCATCCATACCCCACGTATTAATAAAATCTATTATAACTTGCTCAGTAATATCTTGTACGTATACAGAATCTTTTGACTCAAAAAAATAAACCATCTTGCGGTTACTGCAAAACTCTTTTATTCTCCTCAGAACATCAACACTTATAACTTCCTTATAAATATCCTCGCCATCGAGTTCTACATAAGCTCCATTACATGTCACTTTGCCGCTAAACCCAAAGTCATTAACTACCCTAGGGATCATGGCGGGACACCTTCCAGTCGCTATTAAAGCTAAATGACCATTGCCTTGCAACTCTCTTATTGAGTTCTTGGTACTATCTAACATATCTGTTTGTCCCAATTGATATTCGATTAGTGTTCCATCAATATCAAAGAATACTATTTTTCTATCCACTTTTATCACCTGTCTTTATTATAGTGTAAAAGCATCATTTTGACTATAAAAATAAAAACAACAATCTTATTTAGATTGTTGTTCAGACTGTTGACAAAGGACACCTATAACGGTGTTCTTTTTCTATGAAGTAGTGGAAAGAGGATAAAAAAAGGAATTTCACGAAGAAATGCCTTAGTTTTGATTGATTGGCAGTGTCGTTATCTGCCTTCATCATCGC
>JAVBUP010000063.1:0-11554 GCA_031555175.1 Coprobacillaceae bacterium | reverse complement strand
ATCAACCATCTGCATCGTTTTTTTATTCGCATTAGAATGTTTAGAAATCATAGTTATCACCTATCTATATTATATCAAATATCCTTTTATCACTGTATAAAAAAAGACAAAGTACCTCAATACTTTGTCAACAGTCTGAGCAAGACTAAAAAGTCTTGCTTTTTGTTAGAAACTGAATTGCTGCAAGTAAATAACTGATTTTCGTAATGAATGTGCTGTTTTCATAGGATATTGTGGCAAAAATATTGCAAATTTGCTATAATTTTATGAATGGAGGAGTCATATGAAAACTAAAGTGGCACTGTATGATTTTGATGATACTATCATCAAATCTGATTCGATTAAACATTTACTTATTTATTATATTAAAAGACATCCATTAGCACTCTTTCGAGTTCTAATGTTAGGAATATATTGGGTATTATATGCTTTGAAAATAATTACAAAGATTAAAGCTAAAGAAGAAATGTTGTTTCCACTAAAATATCTTTCTGATTCTGAACTAGAGTATTTTGTGAAGAAGATATTACAACCTCATTTTTATGATAATGTGGTTAAAACAGTTTATAAGCATAAAGAAGAAGGCTGTGTCTTGTTTTTAGTATCTGCATCCGCAGAATTATATTTGAAGTATGTTCAGGATATATTACCATTTGATGTAGTAATGGGTACTATCACAAATAAAAATGTAATTCATGGATTAAACTGTAAGAATGAGGAGAAAGTCCGCAGAATTAATGAAAAATGCATTAATTTAGGAATTGAGATTGATTATGATAATTCATATGCTTATTCTGATTCCAGACATGATATTCCAATGTTAAGCATGGTTAAAAATAGATATCGAGTAGAATTGAAAACTGGGAAGCTGAGTGAATTTATATGGTAAAGAAAATTATATCTTGGATAATCGTAATTATAATTGGAATTACAATTTTTGGATTTTCCAGTCAAACAGGAGATAGCTCTGGAGGAATGTCAAATGCGATTGCGGCATTTATTGTTGAAACATTAAATTTGAACATCAATGTATTAACGCTAGAGGAGGTAATTAGAAGTTTAGCTCATATTGGTGAGTACTTTATTTTTGGTATTGCCTTACTTAATGCTTGGAGTATTACCGTTGATAAATATTTTGCAGCACAGTTGTTAACATGTGAAGTTGGAGCATTTTTTGCCATAACTGATGAAATCCATCAATTAAGTGTGGATGGAAGATCTGGAAGTGCAATAGATGTATTGAAAGATGTTCTGGGAATATTATTGGCAATAATTGTATTTACTAAAATAAGAAAAAGGAAACAAGATAGACATGAAAAAATATGAATTATGTGAGCCTGTCACATCTGGCAAGGAATCAAAACACATTAGAAAAGCACTACATACAAATCAAATTGGTTCTAGTGGTGATGCGATTAATGAGTTTGAAGCGCTAATGAATAAACTTACTAACTCACAAACAATGTTTGTTAATTCTGGAACATCTGCTCTGCATTTAGCTTATAAAGCCTGTGGAATTAGATCGGGAGATATTGTGTTAGTTCAGTCATTGACTTATGTTGGGACCGTATCGCCACTATTATATGAAGGAGTGGAGGTTATATTTATTGACAGTGAACTTGAAACTTGGAATATGTCCTATAAAGCTTTAGAGAAGGCTATTATCGATTTAGATAAGAAGAGGCATGTTAAGCCAAAAGCAGTTGTTGTTGTTGATTTATATGGTAAGATGGCTCAATATGATAAGATTAAAGAAGTATGTACACGTTATGGGATCTTATTAATTGAAGATGCAGCTGAATCAATGGGGGCTACATATCAAGGTAAACCAGCTGGTACCTTAGCTGATATAGGTGTTTATTCATTTAGTTATTCAAAGATAATTACTGCTGGCAGTGGTGGGTTGATAATATGTGACGATAAAGACAAACTTAATTATTGCAAACACATTTCAGTACAATCCAATTTATCAAAATTATACTATGAGCATGATGAACTTGGATATAATTATCGACCAAGCAATATTAATGCTGCTTTAGCACTTGGACAAATGGAAAATTTTGATATGCGCATTAAAAGAAAGAAAATAATCTATAAAACTTATCGTAATCTGTTATGGGGAAATTCTCGCATAAAAATACCAAAATATAATAGTACTGATTCATATTGGGTAACTGTAGTTCAAATTTTGGATTGTGATGTAGTAAATCTAGTTAAGAGATTACATGAGCGTGGTGTCATGGCAAAGGTTGTAGGGAGACCAATGCATATGCAACCGCTATTTACTGGAAGCAAGTTTTATACTGTGAAAAAAGATATATCTAAATATCTATCAAATACGGCAATTTGTTTACCAAGTAGCGTTAACTTAACGCATACTGATATAGAACATATAGTAGAAATATTATTAGAAGAAATGGGGAAATAAAATGAAAATAGTTATTTTAGATTATGCTACTGTTGGCACTTTAGAAGATTTTGACTCTTTTAAGGATTTAGGTGAAGTAATTGGATATGAGAATATTAATAATGAAGATATTCCAGAAGCAATAAAAGATTGCGATGTTGTTGTTACTAATAAGAAGGTGTTGAATGAGAAAAATTTGAAATTTGCAGAAAATTTAAAGCAAATATGTGTTACTGCAACTGGTTATAACAATATAGATTTAGAGTATTGCTCATCAAGAGATATACCTGTATGTAATGTTAAAGGATATTCTACATCATCAGTAGCGCAACATACGTTTGCGATGTTATTAAATATTTATGAACCAATGAGTTATTATAATGACTTTGTTAAGGAAGGGAAATATGCTGATTCAAAAATGTTCACATTAACTAATCCTGGATTCCATGAGCTTGATGGTAAGACATGGGGGATAATTGGTATGGGTGAAATTGGTAGAAAAGTAGCTTCAATTGCATCAGCATTTGGATGTGATGTTATTTATTATTCAACTTCTGGTAGAAATAATGATCAGCCATATAAGCAAGTACATCTGGATACATTATTAGCTAAATCGGATATTATTTCGATTCATTCACCACTTAACGATTCAACAAGAAATCTTATTACTATTAATGAGTTTGAAAAGATGGAAAAAAGGCCATATATAATTAATGTTGCTCGTGGTGGCATTATTAATGAAAAAGATATGTTTCGGGCATTAGATAATTTAATGATTAGAGGGCTAGCAAGTGATGTTTTTGAACAAGAACCAATGAATCCGGATTATCCAAAACTTCCAATCATCAATAATCCTAACTTACTATTTACTCCACATGTTGCTTGGGGTAGTTATGAAGCAAGGGAAAGATTGATAAAAGGAGTATATAGTAATATAGCTTCATATAGTAGTGGATTTGTTAGTAATAAAGTAAATTAAACGAAAAGAAAGGCTTAACTATTTATTTAGTTAAACCTTTTTCATTATTCAGTTCTTAATGCTTCAACAGGATCCTTTTTACTTGCCATTTTAGCAGGCATCAATCCAGCGAACATTGTAAGTCCCATACTGATGATTACAAGTACTACACCACCCACCATTGGTAAAGCAGTTATTTGACTAACACCAGTTAAATTTTCAACAATTAAGTTGATTGGAATATTAAGTAATAATGTAATAACTATTCCTAGTACCCCAGCTGATAAACCAATAATAAATGTTTCAGCATTGAATACACGTGAGATATCTTTTTTACTAGCTCCAATAGCTCTTAAAATACCAATTTCTTTAGTTCTTTCAAGAACTGAGATATAAGTAATAATACCAATCATGATACTAGAAACAATTAACGAAATAGAAACGAAACCAATTAGAACATAACTAATCATATTAATGATAGTAGTAACTGATGACATTAATAATGATACATAATCTGTATAGTTAATAACTAGCTCTTCTTTTTCACTAGCTTTCATATTATTGTTATAAGTTTCAATGAAACTTGTAATATAATCTTTTGATTCAAAATCTTTAGGGAATATGTTAATACCTTTTGGATTATCTAAATCAACAATTCCTAATTTAGTTGCATTGTCCTTATAAGATTCTTCTGGACCAAATGGTAATTTAGTAAAGACGTTGATATCAGGATTATTGATTTGTTCTTTTGCAATCGCACTATCGTTTACAGCATCAATTACATATTGCTCTAAACCAACAATATAACCAATACCACCAGTTGTTTGTAATTTTGAGTTAGCAGCAGGTTTTATAATTCCAACTACTTTAATTTCTTTTGCCTTGTTGACTACATCAACCATATATGATTGATTCATACGGTTATTAACCCAAGTACCATTTACATTAGAATAGTAATCAGTGTTAAGAACTAATTTATATGTTAGTGATAAAATTTCTTCATAAGTATATTCACTAGATGTAGATTCAAAAGTAGTACCAGTCATAATTGATTGCATTAATCCTTGCAATTCTTTTTGATCTTTTAAACCCAATGAATATAAAGCATAATCTGTAATTTGATTATTTTCATCAAGAATTACTACAACTTCAAATTCATTTTCTGGTAGATGACCAGCTATAACGTCGTATTGACTTTTTAATAGTTTATCATTTTGAGTTAATTCAGTCCATGTTTGCGCACCACTAGCAAATAATTGTCCGCCTCCAGCACTTCCCATAGATTGATCCATCATATTCATCCCTAAACTAGAGAATACTGTAGTAGGATTTACTTGAGTTACTCCATTAGAAGTATCAGATTTAAATAAATTCAAATCTAAATTATAAGAGTATTTAATATCATTTACATAAGGTTCTAATTCAGTTAAATGATCTTCTAGATAATTTTTAAATTCTTTAAGGTTGTTTGATTGAGTTTGACTTGTCATCATCTTCAACATTTCACCCATGATGTCATTAGAATAAACCTTATCATTTCCTTTATCTTTAGCAGCAGTATTTGTGCCAATTGAAGTCATCATCCCAGCAATATCAATTGTTGCTTCTTCAATTTGTAATGGATAACTTGATAAAGTATCTTCTTGAACCTTATTGATATAATTTTGTACACCACTTGATAGCGATAGAATTAAGGCTATCCCGATAATCCCAATTGATCCAGCAAAGGAAGTAATAATAGTTCTTCCTTTCTTAGTCAATAAGTTATTTAAACTTAGCGATAAAGCAGTTTTAAATGACATACTAGTTTTCTTGCTTTTAGCTTTGTTTTTATCTTCATCAATCTCGCTAGTTTCACCATCGTATGGCATTGAGTCATCTATTACATGACCATCTTTAAGCTTAACGATTCTTGTTGAATACTCAGTTGCAAGATCTGGGTTATGAGTAACCATGATAACAAGTTTATCTTTTGCAATTTCTTGCAATAATTGCATGATTTGCACGCTTGTATCTGAGTCTAGAGCACCAGTAGGTTCATCGGCTAATAAAATATCTGGATTATTGATTAAAGCTCTTGCAATAGCAACACGTTGCATTTGCCCACCAGACATTTGATTTGGTTTTTTATGCATATGATCTTCTAGACCAACTTTTTTAAGAATCTCCATAGCACGTCTTTTACCTTCAGCTTTACTTACACCAGAAAGAGTTAAAGCTAATTGTACGTTTGATAAAACACTTTGGTGTGTTATCAGGTTATAACTTTGGAATACAAATCCAATTCGATGATTACGATACGTATCCCAATCACTATCTCGATAGTTTTTAGTTGAAACACCATCAATAACTAAATCCCCACTTGTGTATTTATCAAGCCCACCAATGATATTTAACATTGTAGTTTTTCCGCTTCCACTTTGACCTAAAATAGAAACAAATTCATTTTTTCTAAAGTTTACGCTTACTTCGTCTAAGGCTTTTTGTTCAAAACCGCCAGTGTTATAGACTTTAGTAATCTTTTTTAATTCTAACATATTTTCATTCCTTTCTATGAATCAATATGTTACACTTGTAACATGGAAATTATACTACACTATACTATTTGCTTTCAATGAATATTTTATAAACAATTTCTAAACTAGTTAAAATGTTACAAAAGGAGTGATTTTGTTTGAGAGATACTAATAATGTATTGAGTAGAGAATACCTTAGTGATGCATTACTAAAACTAATGGAAATAAAACCATATGCTGATATCACTATTACTGATATTTGTAGTAAAGCTGGAGTTTCTAGAATGACATATTATCGCAATTATAATAGCAAAGAGGAGATAGTAGTTGATTACTTTGAAATGGTTGGTTTAAAATATATTGACCAAGTTCTTAACTTAAACTTAACTAGTCTACAACAGTTTGCAGTTCAGGCCTTTAGGTATTATCGAGAAAATAACCAATTTATTATGTTACTAAATGAAGCTAGTCTTACAAATTTGATTCTTGATAGTTTTAATAAGAATTTTTCAAATATAGCGACAAATATATTTGAAGAAAACTTAAACTTGCCGCATAGAAGATATGGTGTGTATTTCTTTGCTGGGGCCCTTTATAATATATTTACCCAATGGGCTAAATCTGGAATGGAAGAGACGGATGAGGAAATGGCTAGCATTATTACAGCATTAATGAATATAGCATAAAAAAACTACTTCAAACTGAAGTAGCTTTTTGTTATATGCTTTTTCTAGTATACTTCTCTATTAATAATGAAACTACTAATATTACAATGCTGACAACCAAGTAATGAATGATAAACGGATCTTTAAATCCACCATATAGAATAAGCATTCCACCTAAAGCAGCAAAGATTGGTATTATAATGCCTTTAATGATACCATACTTTTTGTTTTTAAAGTTGCGGTAAATAAGTCCTAAATACAATGCTTCAAATGAGAAGTAATTAATAATGATTGGTAAGTTTGAAATATCAAAACCAGCAAGGCTTGGCACTACACAAGATACATAGTGAATTAATAACCACACCATTGTGCAAGCCAAAGACATTAAACCTGATGCAATAGGCATATCAGATTTCTTAGATAACTTAGAAAAAACATTAGATTTAGGTAATTCATTACGAATAGCTAGTGAGTATGGAATGCGAATAAGCCCTAAGATTACGCCATTGGCAGCACCAATTACTGACAATGTTACTCCAATTAGAATAATTTTATAACCATTTGCTCCAAGTAGCAAACTAGCAGCTTCCGCCACATGCCCATCTCCTAAAGCGATAATTTTGTCAGGTGATAATACACTAGTAATTCCTAAGAAATAAGCAACATAAATTCCCATAACGATTAGTGGCCCTATAATTAATGCTAAGGGCATATTTCTCTTAGTGTTTCTTACTTCATGAGAAATCGAAGTTGATAAGAACCAACCATCATATGAGAATGCAACTGCAACTAAGGCACTTGAACTAGCCATAATTGTTGGCAATGTTACATCACTTATATTGACAGGAGCTTTCCCATAAATGAATCCTAAGATAGCAACAATGAATAGTAATGCAAGTTTTATACCGGTTAGAATGGTTTGGAATTGGCCACCAAGTTTTTCCTGCACAAGATTCATGACGAATAATCCTACAATAATAACAATAGTCACTAACCAATGAGTAGTAGATAGTGGTTCATAACCAAGCAGCATTCCTAAATACATTCCACCTACCCAGCTGATAATAGCTGATATAGCAGGATTATAGACGAATAGATAGAAGTATCCAGCTAACTTACCAGCAAACTTGCCATGCAACATTTCTAGATATGTTACCATTCCTCCTGCTGTATCATTTTCATTAGATAAAGTAGCAATTGCTAATCCCCCAAAAATGATTCCTACTGCTCCAATGATAAAGACAACGACTCCCATACTAACAGATCCGTTGGTATTTCTTAAAATATCATCGGTTTTAAAGAATATTCCAGATCCAACAACTATCCCCACAACCATGCTAATAGCAGTCAATAACCCATATTTCTTTCTCATTTTATCCCCTCCTAAGAAAAATATTGCTAATATTATATAATATTATACTGACTTCGACAATCATATTTGACATATATAACAAATCGGTTCATATTATTAGAAGAGGTGAGATTATGAAATTAATAGATTTACATTGTGATACAGCTAGCAGACTATATTATGAAGGAAAACCACTTAATAGCAATGATTTTCATGTTGATATAAAGAAATTAAAAAAAGCATCCTCATTGCTTCAAGATTTTGCGTTATTTATTCATACTGCTAGTGTAGACAATCCTTTTGTAGAGTGCGTAGCCATGCTACATAATTTGTACCAAGAATTAGAAAAGAATAATGATAATATTAGGTTATTTATGACTGGTAATGACTTACAAGAAAGTATGGCTGATAATAAGACCTTAGCAATGATTTCAATTGAAGAGGGTGCAGCGCTAGATGGTAAGTTGGATAATGTATTATTATTTCATGATTTAGGGGTTAAATTAATTACATTATTATGGAACTTTGAGAACCAAATTGGCTATCCGCATAGTTTCCCACGTGATGGCAAACACGGCTTAAAAGATTTTGGTAAAGATGTGGTAAGAGAAATGGAAAGGTTAAAAATGATTATCGATGTTTCACACCTCTCAGATGATGGGTTCTATGATGTGGCTAAAATCACTACTAAGCCATTCATTGCAAGTCATTCCAATGCTCGAGAGCTATGTCATCAATCACGAAATCTAACTGATGATATGATCAAAATTATTGCGAGTCATAGGGGAGTAATTGGCATTAACTTCTATCACGCTTTTTTGCACGATACAAAAGGCAAAACTGAAATTAGCGACATAATAGCTCATATAAACCATATTGTAAGAATTGGCGGGATTGATTGTGTTGCATTTGGCTCTGACTATGATGGTATTGGTGGAGAACTGGAATTACCAGATATTTCTTATGTGCCTTTATTAGAAGAAGCGTTATCTAAAGAAGGATATAGCCACGAAGATATTGAAAAAATATTTTATAAGAATGCTTTAAGAGTAATTCAAGAGATATGCTGCTAAGGTTGAGTGATCAACCTTTTTAAAACCATTTTTTTCTTTTAAAAAATAGTAATAGCCCGCTAACAACAACTAACATGATAGTTATCAAAATAGCGAAACCATATTTATAATTTACTAATGGCATCATTGAGAAATTCATGCCATAAACACCAGCCAAAAAAGATAGCGGAGCGAAGATTGTCGATACAATTGTCAAAATCTTCATAGTATCATTTAGTCTTTTATTCTCAATGGAGTCTTTTAAAGAATATAGATTTGCAATTTCATCATAAAGACTATCTATGATATCTAATATTTGGTTAGCATGATCTTGCAAATCTTTAAAATATGTAATATTGTCAGTCGATACAAAATCTGACTTTATAATATTGTTGATAATTTCTCTAATTGGCCGCCAAATACTCTTAAAACTAGATATCTCCTTTTTTATTGTTAAGAAATTGCCACTGGAAATATTACTATCACTCATCAGCAGTTCATCAAGTTTTGCAATTCGTGTACTAACTTTTTCTAAGGAAACAAATTGCTCATTTAAGATTAAATCGAGTAAGCAATAAACAAGGAAATCTGTAGTATTACATCTTATTTTATTTGATTCATATATTCTATTCTCCATTGTTCTAAATGATTGATATGTAGAAGAAGTGATAGTGATAATATAATTCTTATTAAAGATTAAATTAATATATTCAGGATGAACAGCATTACTAGTAATAGGGATATTAAGATAGAGGTAGTCTTTGTATTGTTTAAATGATGGTTTAATACTGTTATCATTTAAATCAATTTGGAAGGCGTTTAAGACTTGTAATAATTCTTTATTATTAGTAGTGCCATTAATTTGAAGCCATCTAATCATTGAATTATTACTATTCTCGTCAAAACTAGTAGTTACACTGAATTCATATTGATTATAATCGACTATTCTTATTTCCATAATTTTCTCCTTATTTAACTATTGCTTGCCTACATTCATTAAAATCATTATAATTATCATAATGAGGTGATAAGATGAAAAGAGAGAGACAGTTAATGAGAAATACATTAATCCTTGGAATAGGAACTTTTCTGCCACGATTGTCGGCATTTATCACACTGCCAATTTATACTAGCTACTTGCTTGCGGCTGATGTTGGAGTATATGATCTTGTTGTTACTCTACTAATTGGATTAGTTGTACCACTTATTACTTTACAGATTGAACAAGCTGTTTTCCGTTTTCTGCTTGACTCTAAACATAAAGAAGATAGAGCTGAAATAATTACTACTAGTTATATATTCGTCTTTATTACTACAATTATTGGCTGTTTAATAACATATTATGCTTTCGAAATATTCATGACAGATTACGCTTCTTTATCCTGGTATATAGTCGTGTATTTATTTACAGAATCTTTAATACTTGTAACAAGGCAAGTTGTACGCGGCTTGGGTTATAATAAAGTTTTCTCTGTTAGTAGTGTTATTGCAACGTTTTCAAATTTGCTCTTGATAGTCCTATTTTTAATCAAATGGCATATGGGCTTAACTGGTTTAATGGTTTCATTGATAATTGCCGATTTGCTATCAATTACATATTTAATTTTTAGAGTTGATGTCCTTTCATATCTGCATTTCTATTCATATAGCAAAAATAGATTAATACAATTATTTAAATATTCATTTCCGTTAATCCCTAATAATATCTCCTGGTGGATTGTTAATGCGGCTGATAGAATTATCGTTACAGCAATATTAGGGGCAGAAATAAATGGATTATACGCTATCTCAAATAAAATTCCTACAATATTAACACTTTTTACAACAACTTTCAATTTGGCGTGGCAAGAAACTGCAGTACGCAGCTCTAGTGATAAAGATGTTAGACGTTTTTATTCAAAAACATTCAGAAATATATTTAATATTGCTTCAGCTGGTATGCTATTATTGATTGCTACTACGCCAATATTATTTGAAATATTAGTCAAGGGTGATTTCCAAGAAGCTATCTATCAAGTACCAATACTAGTCTTAGGAACTTACTTTTCTTGTTTTGGAACGTTTTATGGTGGTATCTATATAGCCGAAAAAAACTCAAAAAAAGTTGGTGTGTCATCGTTTGTGGCGGCGATTATCAATACTGTCGTACATCTATTGTTGATAAACTTTATTGGTTTATATGCCGCTAGTATTTCTACTGCGATAGCTTATTTTGTGATAGCAATCTATCGTGCTATTGATATTCAAAAGAAATATCATATTCGTTATAATTTTAGAATAATGGCTGTTATTGCTGTATTCACAATAATTGCTTTCGGATTATTCTACATTGGTGGAATCACTGCGATGATAGTAAATATTATTTTAATGTTGGGTATTTCTTATTTATTAAACTATACACTTGTTCATGGGATACTAAATAAGTTATTTAAGAGATCATAAAAACACTAACCGTAACGGTTAGTGTTCAGACTGTTGACAAAGGACACCTATAACGGTGTTCTTTTTCTATGAAGTAGTGGAAAGAGGATAAAAAAAGGAATTTCACGAAGAAATGCCTTAGTTTTGATTGATTGGCAGTGTCGTTATCTGCCTTCATCATCGC
>JAVBUP010000067.1:0-40122 GCA_031555175.1 Coprobacillaceae bacterium | reverse complement strand
GCGATGATGAAGGCAGATAACGACACTGCCAATCAATCAAAACTAAGGCATTTCTTCGTGAAATTCCTTTTTTTATCCTCTTTCCACTACTTCATAGAAAAAGAACACCGTTATAGGTGTCCTTTGTCAACAGTCTGGAATGATCAATTGTTAATTGATCATTTTAATATCTTGATATTCTTCTTTGTTAGAGAATTTTATTATCATATACATGAAAATTATTGTGAAAATCCTTTCGGCATGAAATCCATCTTCCATTGTCATTCTTGAGAAGTAAAATATCTCTGCGGCATAGAATACTAAAAAGCTTTTATCAAATTTACTAGCCTTTCTTATTCTCTTATCAATAACAGCAAAATATAGCCATAAAACTATTGTAAGTGGTATCCCAATTCTTAATGCTAAATCTAGCACTCCATTATGGGCATGAGCTGGCATCTCACTGTAAAGTCCAGATATTGGCCCTAAATCGAAATTCATAGTGACATAGCCAAATCCTAACCCTAAAAGCGGTTTAACCATAAGCATTTGTAATCCATATAGCCAAATTGTTGTCCTATTAGATAGTGTAGCATCCTTTTTAAATATATCGAAAATTAACTCATTAAGACTTGGTATGTTCTCAAATGATAAGAAAATAACTAATGCTGCTATACCTATTATTAAACCATAAATTGCCGAGTTCATTCTTTTAGTTATTAACTTGTAAGATAACGCAATTAATAATGTAGCAATAGCGGATATTTCTGCAGTATCACTTTTTATATAAAATATAAACATTGTTACAAGCACTAACATTAAACCATTAAAGAAAGTCCTATTTTCTAATAATATGAATTCCGCAACAAATATTATAAATACAACACCAACAAATAAAGCATAGCGATTTTTATTTGCAGATCCAAATAACGGTGTTTCAATTGACCACATATAGTCTTCGCCATTAAGAATTATCTGAGCCATTATTGTTAATATTAAGTCTATTACTACCACTTTTTTTACCCAAGAGTATATCTTTGGCCAACTATATGTAACATATATAGCATATACATATAAGAAATTGCATAATGTACGCAACGCTTCATTTACAGAACCTGCAGGTTCTGGTTTTGAGACTGTGAAGAAATTATAAAGCAAAATGAATACTAATAAAGCCCCAAAAATTACTATTTCTTTATTTATATAAAATGACTCTCTGCTATATTGGATCAAACAACTATATGCGAAGAAAATTAAGAAGAATAAAGGAGCCAACTTGTATACTAGCATTTGAAAATCACTAAATGCTCCATGAGTAAATATTGAACAAAATAAATACACTGCAAAAAAATGTCCAATCATCCATATTATATTTACTAATTTATTATTCTCTAGTTTCTTTATAAAATTTTTCATTAGTTACCTCTTAATATCCTCAATTGTCGTTATCTTTATATTATTATAATCACCTTTCACAACTACTACTCTTGTATCGGTAAATTTTTCAACTAATTCACTATCATCAGTTCCATTATAGCGATTCATTAGTGCTAAATGATGAGCTTCTTTAATTAAGCCTGTATGAAATGCTTGTGGTGTTTGAGCTTGCATCAAAGAACCTCTAGCTAGTGTTTTAACAACCACTCCATTTTTTACCTCTTTAATTGTATCCTTGACAGCCACCATTAATAAACATGCACTACAGTCTTTTAATTCCTTAAGCAAATTGTTTATTGATTGTTGAGAAAGATATGGTCTAGCCCCATCATGTATTAATACATAATCACATGTTACTAACTCTAAGCCATTTCTAACAGAATCTTGACGAGTCTCTCCCCCAATAGTATACACAATCTTATGGGAAGCAGTTAACTTATTTATATCACATAAATCATCATTATTGCATACTAAAATTATTTGAGTGCATTGTTCATCTTTCATGAATACATTGAGTGTCTTTTCCAAAACAGTTTCACCATTACTAAATTTATAAAGCATTTTATTATAACCTAAATTCATACGCGATCCAATTCCTGCGCAAGGAATAACTACACTATATTGCATACTAATCACCTCTCTAATTGTAACATTTACCGACATTTACTTCAACAATGTAAAAAATCCCCTATATAATAGGAGACTTATTTACTTCATCTAATAAAACTTTCTTAATTGTCCTTTGCAGTGACCGTACTCCATACTTCTCAATATCACTATCTCTTATCACTTTACTAATCATTTCTTCTGAAATTACAAACGGTACCGCCATCTTTCCATTTATTCTATCCAAGTATAGTTTAGTTAATTCTTGATAAGTTTCTTGATTTAAGCGATTAAAAAATATAATATCATCTATTCTGTTTATGAACTCTGGATTAAATCTTTTTTCTATTTCCATCATCAATTCATCATTACTTTTATTGTTATTACTAAATCCTATTAACTCTTTACTAAAGATGTTACTTGTATACCCTAAATTACTCGTTAGGATTATAATGCTATTTCTAAAATCGACTTTAGTTTTATGCCCATCTATAAAATAGCCCTCATCAAACACTTGCAAGAAAACATTTAATACATCTTTATTAGCTTTTTCAATTTCATCCAATAATACAACGCAATGTGGTGTTTTCCTAATTCTTTCAACAATATTGGATTGTGTGTTATGCCCTACATAACCAGGAGGAGCTCCTAATAACTTAGTGACTGAAGCACTATCCATGAATTCAGACATATCAATTTTTATTAACCGATCTTGGTTGCCAAAATAGTGTTTAGCAATTAGCTTTGCCATTTCCGTTTTTCCTACACCTGTAGCTCCGACATACATCATAATTGATAGTGGTTTATTCTCATCAATTAAGCCCGATTCAATGCACTTAATTTGCGCAATTGTCTGTGATATCGCTGCTTCCTGCCCCATGATATTTTCATTTAAAGCCTTATACAAATTTTCTATTTTGTTTTCTTTGATAATTTTCATCTTACTCATTTCTTCGACTACATCATATATAATGTCATCACTTAAAGATTCTTTTTGTAGTAGTTTGCTTTTTACACAGGCATAATCTAATATATCAATACCCTTATCTGGGAAATGCTTGTCTTTTACATAAGTATCCGCTAAATCAATAATAAGCTTTAATTGTTGGAATCCAATTGTTAAATTGTGAAATAAACGATAGCTCTCTACTAGCCCATCCAATATTTTTAATGTTTCCTCTTTCGATGTTTCTTCTACCTGGACAATTTGAAATCTACGATCTAAAGCTCTATCCTTTTCAAAGTGCTTATAATATTCATCAAATGTTGTCGCTCCAATGCAAACCAACTCTTTTCTGGCAAGATATGGTTTTAAAATATTCGCAGCATCAATTGCTCCTTCGGCCCCACCTGCTCCAATCATATTATGGATTTCATCAATAAATAAAATAGCATTTTTATCATCTTTGAATTTACGCACTATTTTTTTTAGTTTATCTTCAAACTCGCCACGATATTTAGTTCCGGCGATAACACTCGCCAAATCAAGTTCATAAATCACTTTATCTTGAAGATGTTCTGGTACTTGGTGATCATTAATCAAAATTGCGAGTTTTTCTACTAAAGCTGTTTTACCAACACCAGTTTCTCCAATGATCAATGCATTACTCTTCTCTTTTCGTGATAATATATGAATTAACTGCTGTATTTCCTTTTCTCTACCTATTACTTTTGTTTGTAATTTGGCAACTTTTTTATTAACATTTGTTAAGTCTTCAATTGAATCTAACTCACTACTGCGTTTAATATCTACCTTTAGTCTAGATCTTATATCTAAAATATCAATCTGATACTTTCTTAATAACTCCATTGCAACGCAATCTTCAATTTGAAACAAACAAAAAGACAACATTTCTAGTGTTACTTTCTCTTGCCCATTTCTTTTGGTTTCAATTATTGATGATTCAATCAGTCTTTTCATGACATTAGTATATTCCATATAAAATGGCTGAATATCTTTCTTTCCAAATAAGTAAATTAAATCATCATATATCTTTTCATAAGTAACATCTTTCTCTTCTAACAGTATTCTAATTTTTGATTCTTTTATCTTTAATAACGATAACAATAGATGCTCTGTCCCGACATTTGGATGTCCAAGATCAAAAGCAATACTTTCAGCTATCACTATAGATTTTTGAGCTTTCTCGCTGAATTTGGCTAGCATATTACACCTGCTTTCTTTATACTTTATGATTGTGCTCATGAATTATTAACTCTTATTAATTTTTTAATCGTGGACCTTTCAAAATCAACCGTATTATGATAAAATTATAAAAGAGTTTTATAGAAAAGGGGAATGGTTATGTATGGTGAAAAACTAATAAATAAATTGAATAAGGATATTAAGGAATACTTCCCATTATTATTCCCTGTTGAAGAAGGATATAACAAAGCGCATTCTGGAGTTTCTAGATTGGTAATGCTTGATAGATATGCACAAAGAGACCGCAAACTGATTTCACTTAGTGTTGGCGATCTAGTTTTAACCGTTGTGAAAGAAGATGCTAATTTCCCTGCAAGAGGAATTGGATTCGTAAAATCAATTGATAAAGATAATGAAATTGTTGTGTTAGAAATCGAAGAGGAATTCCGTGGATCATTAGAAGATGAAGATGAACATTTGACTGGATTAGTTACTAGACGCTTTAATCAAATCGATAAGCCAATGGAATTATATTTTGAACAAATTGCTAAACGTGTTGGTACTAATTTGGCAACTACTGAAGAGACAGAAGAAAAGCGTAATGAATATGCTGCTAAGTTCACAAAAGAAATTGCAGATATGAATATTATTCCCGCTGGACGTGTTCTATATGGAGCAGGTTCAGGAACACAAGTTACATATTTTAATTGCTTCGTAATGCCCTTTGTAGCAGACTCACGTGGTGGTATTGCTGATCATCGAAAAGAAGTAATGGAAATCATGAGTCGTGGTGGTGGTGTAGGAACAAATGGTTCTACACTGCGTCCAAAAGCTACTGCTGCCAAAGGTGTTGGTGGTAGATCATCTGGAGCTGTTAGTTGGTTAAACGACTTAGCAAACTTAACTCACCTAGTTGAACAAGGCGGTTCACGTCGTGGGGCACAAATGATTATGATGGCAGATTGGCATCCTGATGTAATTCAATTTATTATTTCAAAAATGCAAAATCCAAAAATTTTATCTTATTTAAAAGATCATTCAAAAGATGAACAAATTAGAAATTTAGCGAAAGATAAATTGAAATTTGTGCCATTATCAAATGAAGAACGAGTTTTCTACGAAACTATTTCAAATAATGCAGGTAATTTTGATCCTGAATTAGTTACTAAAGCAAATATGAAATTGATTGATGGTGGAGAATATGATGTTGTAAATAAGGAGTTCTTAACAGGAGCTAATATCTCTATTACTCTTACTAAAGAATTCATGAGTGCTATCGAAAATGATGGAGACTTCGCTTTGCGCTTCCCAGATTTAGATAGTTATACAGATGAAGACAAAGCTTATTATGATGAACACTGGCATGAAGTAGGGGATGTTCGTGAATGGGAAGCATTGGGATACAAGATTAAAACATATCGCACAATTAAAGCTCGTGACCTATGGGATTTAATTAATTTCTGTGCGACATATTCAGCTGAGCCAGGTATTTTCTTTATTGATAACGCTAATGACATGACAAACGCTAAAGCTTATGGTCAAAAAGTGGTTGCTACAAATCCATGTGGCGAACAACCTCTAGCTCCATACTCTGTATGTAATTTATCTGCTATCAATTTGGCTAATTATGTTAACAAAAAAACTGGTGAAATTTTATTTGATAAACTAAGAGAGACAGTTAAAGTAGCAGTTCGTTTACAAGATAATGTTATAGACAATACTCCTTATTTCTTAGAGGCAAACCATAAACAAGCTACTGGAGAAAGACGTGTGGGACTTGGTGTAATGGGTCTTCATGATATCTTAATTTGGGCTGGTAAACGTTATGGTTCATCTGAAGGAAATGAATTAGTAGATCAAATATTTGCTTGTATCGCTCATGCTGCTTACTCAGCTTCTATTGATATCGCTAAAGAAAAAGGATCATTCTCTTTCTTAAAAGATCGTGAAGCATTTATTAATACTGGTTATATGAAGAAAATGAGTGAAGATATTCGTCAAGATGTACTTAAATACGGTATTCGTAACTCTCACTTACTAACAATTGCGCCAACAGGTTCTACTGGAACAATGGTTGGTGTGTCAACAGGATTAGAACCTTACTTCTCATTCTCTTATTTCAGAAGCGGTCGTTTAGGTAAATTTATTGAAGTTAATGCTGCCATTGTTGATGAATGGTTATCATATCATCCTGAATATACTAAAGAAACATTACCTGATTTCTTTGTATCAGCGATGCAGTTGTCGGCTCAAGAACATGCGGATACACAATGTGTTATTCAAAGATGGGTTGATTCATCAATTTCTAAAACTGTTAATGCTCCTAAAGGATTTACAGTTAAACAAGTTCAAGAAATTTATGAAAGACTTTATAAAGGTGGAGCAAAAGGTGGAACTGTTTATGTAGATGGTTCTAGAGATAGCCAAGTTCTTTCTTTAACAAATGATGAAGAAGTAGGAAGTGAGCAAATGGACTTATTAAAGGAGTTCAATGTTGCCGTTAAAGAAGTAACACCAGAAGAAGATAAAACAAATCTTCGTAGTGATCGTCAAGATCGTAATATCGGTGTTGAAGTTGGAGATATTTGCCCAATTTGTTTAGAAGGTACAGTAGAAGAATTAGGTGGATGTAACACATGTACTAACTGTGGTGCTCAACTTAAATGTGGATTATAAAAATATTCAAAACATAGTAAAAGATCAGTCCATTAAATTGAACTGATCTTTTTTGTTAGTTATAATATTCTGCTTGCGAAGCCCACATTTGATAATAAAGTCCTGCTTGATCACTTACAAGTTGATCATGGCTTCCACTTTGAATGATACTGCCTTGATCGAATACCAATACCTTATTGCAGAATCTACAGCTAGACATACGATGCGAAATATAAATAGCTGTTTTCCCCGTTACCATTTCATTGAAGCGACTATAAATCTCTGCTTCACTGATTGGGTCAAGAGCACTAGTTGGCTCATCAAGAATTACAATTGGTGCATCTTTATATAACGCTCTAGCAAGTGCAATCTTTTGTGCTTCTCCACCAGATATCTCTACTCCTTGTTCATTATCTTGATATAATATTGTATCTAGCTTTTGACTCATTCTTTCAACACGATCTTTGACACCAGCTTTTTCTAAACTATCCCAGACTCTATCTTCATCATAGTCTTCACTTGCCGCCACATTTTGTGCAAGAGGTAAACTAAGTAGTTTGAAATCTTGGAATACAACAGAGAAGATTGATAGATATTCTTTGTAATCATATTTGCGAATATCAATTCCATTAAGCAGTATTTCTCCAGATGTTGGTTCATACAAGCGGCTTAACAACTTAATAAAAGTAGTTTTCCCAGCTCCATTTTGACCAACAATCGCAAGTTTCTCACCAATATTTAATTTCATAGAAACATCATTTAATACCATTTGATTTGAATTTGGGTAGTGGAATGATACATTCCTAAACTCAATTTCATATTGTGAATCATCTCTTTTTTCAATTGGCAAAGTGCCTTTATAGTTATTTGATGTAGTTTCAAGATAGTTGAAATAACATAACATATACTTCCTTTGCATACTTAACGCTCCAATATGTTCTACTGATGTGTTAATTGCATTTGTAAATGTTGATATAGCCCCTACTAAAGAAATAACTGATCCTACAGGAATAATTCCATACATTGCCTTCGAACCAATAATTACATAGCAAATAAATAATACTACTGCTAGAATAAAAGCTTGCAATGTTGCATAGACAGCAAATGTATTTGTTAACTGAGTCATGCTTGACACGAATAAGCGATTAAACTTTCTCCCTAAATCTAAGACAAGAACTTTTAAACCATTAACCCTGGCATCTTTTCCAAACTCATAGTCAGCCGTTAATCCAATATAATACCCCGCTAAACGGTTAACCTGAACATTCTGTTCGAAGAATTTAATTGATAGTTGATTGTTGCGATTCATAATTAAGAAGTTAATTGCGACTGAAATGATGATTACCACAAATATACTAATACTTGACCAATGACTATTTAAGAAATCAACCCAGGTACTATTTACTTCGACGCTTGATTTAGTAAAGATAGAACTTAATAAGAATAATGCATAGACTACTGTTACTAAACTTTGCAATATAGCTCCTAAGTTTTCAATAAAGCTACTAATGCCTCCACTTGAGTTAGATCCTTGATCAGCTTTTTGCAATAAGTCTTTCATATAAGTAGATTCTAATTGCTCATAATCAAGTTCATTATTTTTCTTTGTTAAGTTTGCATCAATAATTACTTGCATATATTTACTCTTAGCAGTAATTGATAAATTACAAAGATATTTAATAATCGATAATACAAATGTCAATCCAACTAATAAATAGACATTTTTTATAATTGCTTCTACTGATGAGTGTGCCGCTAAGTCATTTAATATTTTAGCGCCATAGACTAAAGGTATAAATGGTAGGATTGCTCCGACAATTTTATGAACGAAAGAAATTAATACATAATATTTATCTAATTTTATTGTAAATAATACAATTTTCTTGAAATCATTAAACATTTTCATTTACCTCCCCGTCTTTATAATACTGGCTTTGAACATCAAATAAAGAAGCATATTTACCTTTTTTCGCTAATAATTCTTGATGACTTCCACTTTCGACTATGCACCCATTTTCTAAATAAATAATACGATCACAGAATTGTGTACTTGATAGGCGATGAGAAATAAAGAATGAAGTCTTATCTTTAGTCAAATCATTATACTTTTTGTATAGATCAAGCTCAGCAATAGGGTCTAAAGCAGCCGTTGGTTCATCCAAAATAAGTAATGGCGCATCTTTATATAAAGCTCTTGCAAGCATTAGTCTTTGCATTTGACCACCAGATAATAAAATCCCATCTTCATCAATTTCCTTTGTTAACATTGTTTCTTCCTTCTTTTCTAAAGAGAGAATTTTTTCTTCTAATCCTGCTGCTCTAATACTATTCCAAAACTGAGTCATATTTATTTTATCTCTAGTTGTAGCACATACATTACTTAGTATGTCACTGGCCAGAATATGAACATCTTGAAATAATACACTAATCAACTGATAGTATTCATCAATATTGAACTCTTTGATATCGTGGCCATTAATCAATATTTGCCCCTGTGTAGGATAGTATAAGCCACATATCAGTTTAACAATTGTTGTTTTTCCAGCCCCATTTAAACCAACTACCGCTAACTTTTCTTTTGGTTTAATAATCAAATTTAAATCTTTTATAACGTCATGATCAAAATCTGGATAACGATAAGATACATTTCTCAACTCTATTTCAATGCTACCAGTAATATCAGCCGCTTTTAATCCATCTTGATGATTAAAGCGCTCAGGATAATCAAGATGTGTTCTAAAATCACTTAATCCAATATTTGCTCGTAATACATTTGTTCCAGACTCAACTAATGTGTTTAGCCAAGAAGAAAATCCTGCGATAACTCCAATCATAAATGTATATTCAGTAATTGATATATTCCCATCAAGTACTGACTTTGTCAAAACCGAATAGGCCACAAAATCACGTAAGCATAAGAATATAGTATCGCTCATATTTGGTAACATAAAACGAGTTTGGATTTTTGTGCTTTCCCTAATATATTTCTTATTAATAACCTTTACGATTCCCAATAGCCAGTTATTCATTGCATAAATTCTAACATCTTGTGCAGTCACAAGTTGGCTACTTTGACGCCTATAATATCGATTTCTTTCATAAAGTTTATTTAACTCATCCTTATGCTTATTGTAATAACGATTTGCATAAATGTTTATAAGTATATTACTTATAGTCATAGCTATTAATAGCAACAAGATCGTTCCATTTACTTGCCCCGCTAAAACTGTGTAAACAATTATCCCTATTATACTTACTATTACTTCAGGAGCATTCTTCAACATTAACTCGACTCCTACCCAGTTATTATTGATAGCTCCTAACCCTTTTTTAGCACGAGTTTTACCTTCATATGTTTCAAATTGCTCATAGTCACAGCTAAAGGTTTTTTCTGCATAACTCATTATGAAGTCCTCACATCTAACAAATGAACTATGCCAACTCAACTTTTGTGACACATATGTTTTAACTACGGTAATAACCCCATAAATACCAATACTAATCCCCATATAGTAGATATATGTAGATGCCTCTACACCTGCTGTAATCATCTCTACAACTATAGCTGGTAAAACTACTAGACATATCGGTGATAGCACCGATGCCATAACATAACTAATAATCCACCAAATAAAACTCTTATCATATTCAAATGTTCGTTTATAAAGATAAACGATATTTTCAATTGGATTATATTTTTTCATACTAATTTCCTCCTCGACTACACTATATGTTAAAAAGTAACTAAACCTTTAAAAAAAGCACCAAATGCTATTTTTGGTGCATGAATGGTAATTATATGCTGAACATAATCTCTGTAGAAAAGACTCCAGGCTCATTCTTCCTATTAATATAGCCTTGATATTTATCAACTATATTATTAATTCTCTTTAGCCCATGTCCATGATTACCACGTTTATTTGTAATATACTGGTCATCAAGTTTTCTGATTACTTCATTTGTAGAATTTGTATTTGATATATAAAATGACTTTTTATATACTCCAATATATAACCTAATAAACTTCTCACCATCATCAATTTTTTGACACGCTTCTACAGCATTATCAATAAGATTGCCAATGATTACACATAGATCGATGTCAGATATTGGTATAACATCCGGTATTGTTACTTTATAATTTAGGGCAATATCATTTTTAAGCGCTAAAGATAATTTTGAATTAATAATCGCGTCTACACTTACGTTACCAGTTTCAACTAATTGTTTTATACTATCTAAATCAATTTCTAGATCACTTAAATACTTTTCAGCTTGTGCTGTTTGATTCAGTTTCAAATATGCTTTTAAAGTTTGCAAGTGATTATGATAATCATGACGCCAACCACGCATTGTTAGATAAATATTCTCTACTTCTTGTACTTGTTTACTTATTATATTATTCTGATATTCATTCATACTCTCCTCATAACTCTTTCTCATATAAGACTGGTTATTAACAGCTAGTATATATAACATAATGTGCAATAGATAAAAATATGTGCTTTTATCTATTACTAGTAGCCAACTTAAAACTATTACTGATAAAAGATAAATACTATTATACGTTAATGAAAAGGTATTCTTTGATTGCGATAAAGCATAACAAAATAAGTTAATAATCGCTAATCCTATAATTTGGAATACTTCATTTGTTGCAAATGAGTATGTAGCAAAAATAATTATTGCATCCATCAAGATTATTCCGATTATTAGATATATTTTCATTCGTGTTATTTTCTTAAAATCTTTTAATATCGTAGCAATCGATATTATAATTATTGGCATTAAGAATAAAATATCTCTCATCATTGTCCACCTTTAAAATAAGAGATAAAACTCTCATTTACTTCCTTATAAAGATTTCTACTTATCGGAATCAATATACTGTTCTCTAAAATAACATTATCTTTCCTTATTGATGCAACATGGCTTAAGTTAATTAAAAAGCTTCTATGACTAAATATAAACTTATTTCCTAATTCATTTGATAACTCTTTTATAGTTGTTTTTACTTGATACTCTTTATCTTTACTATGAATGATTACATAATGCCCCATTGACTCAACATAATAAATATCATTAATATCAATCTTAATCTTCTCTTTATCAACTGTTAAGATAAGATATGTTGGTAGTTTAGTAGTTTTAGATTGTACTAAATTTAATAAGGCAAATAACTCTGCTTCTTTAACAGGTTTCATTAAATAACGAATGGCTTCTACTTCATATCCATCAAATATATAATCACTGGTCCCTGTTAAGAAGGCTATAATTATTTTTTGATCATATCCTCTTATTTTTCTAGCTAGTTCAATCCCGCTTAACTCTTTCATTTGAATATCTAAAATCCTAAAATCAAATGGAAATGATTGAGGATTTTCAAACAATGCTTCCTCTGAAGAAGAATACTTAGTTATACTATATTTTTGGTTATTATCCAGACTCCATTTATCAATTAAGGATTGGACATATTCTAATTGAATTAACTCATCATCTATAATACAAATTCGTAGCATTATATCAAACCCACTTTCTTTGAGAAATTATATCATATTTGTAGCTAAGATTGTTTATTAAATCAATCAGTTAATGACTGAATATATTTATTCTTTTCATAAACTAACTCATTACCGTTAATTTTATCATTACCACTATAGTTAATAGCAATTTATTTTAAAAATTAGTGAATATAATTCTATGTCATTATCAATATTGATAACTATATTTCAAGGCAAAAGGAAGTTGATTTATTTCAACTTCCTTCTACTTATACATATTAAAATTGCAAAGAGAAATATTCATAACATAAATCAACTTCCAATTATAATAGTTAGCTCTAATTTAAAATATTTTTTTTGCTATTGTACTTATTTTAATATAGAAAAGCAAAGGCAAATAGAACAAATATAACAACATAACAAAGTATTTTTGTAACTAACTCAGTAGAAGTCAATTCTTCTGTCGATTTGTTTTTATATCGCATATGCACGTTTAAAGCAAAAAGTGCGGCAATTAGGCCATCTAAAAACGCGCTTGAGCTCTTTATACCTAACAAGACAAGCATTATAAATATGATTATTGTATTTATGATTAATTTTCTATTTGATTTCATTACGGTATTTCCTTTCTGCATTATCTTTAATAAAAGAAGTTGAAATATTACAACTTCTTTATAATTCATAATATTTGATAATTAGGCTATTTGTCTTTGGTTTAAAATATAATCTTATATTATTCATTTATGACTTCTATTTTCTCAAGGTAGTGTGCTAGTTGCAATTTAATTAATTGAAAAATGCAATTGCAAATATAATTATTGTTACACCATTATAAATCATTTTTAAAACCAGTTCTCTTGGAGATAATTCTTCAAATGACTTATTTCGAAACTGAATATGCACCAACCAAGCCCATGCAATACCAGTTAATCCATTGAAAAAAGAATTTGAACTTTTTATTCCTAACCAAAAAAGCATTATTAGTATAAGGATTATTTTCAAAATTAATTTATGTTTTGATGTCATTATGCTTTTTCCTTTCACACACTATTTATAATCTAATTATAATGAACAATAATACCCAATGCAAATTTCATTCACTTTTTAAAACAACTTGATGTTTAATTGGCCATTTCCGCATATTTGGCCATTTTTTTGACTAAAAAATAATTAAATGATATCAAATATATCGTTAATTTTGTGTTATTATACTTTTGATTATAAATAGTGTAGAATATTATTTAATAAATTGAAAAAGGAGAAGTACTTATGAGGAAAATAGCATTAGCTTGTGATTTAGATGGAACTTTCATTAAGCACAATGATGGAAAAGATCAACCTAGATCAGTATTAATGGAAGATCAAGAAAGAGTAAAGGACTTTGTTAGCAATGGACACCTTTATATTGTATCTACTGGCCGAACAAAGCCTGTGACTTATAAACTATTTGATTTTCTTGATTTGCATTTGGAAAATGCTTACTACATTACTAGTAATGGAGCACAGATTTATGATGAAAATCGTGATTGTATTTATAGTCAAAATATACCAGATGATGTAGTAGCAACAGTTTTTGATGCTTTTGTCGCGATGGCGCAAGAATTAAATCTTGAATGTGAGGTATATGATGGCGAAACAAATTATCAACTATTAAGTACTGATAAACTTCCTAAAATGAACCAAGTCATTAGTATGTGTGTTGCTTCTATAGATAGTAGTATTGATAATGCCAGAGTATTCTATAATCATGTAAATGATAATATTTCTACAGCCGCAGTCTCAATGAATAACTGGTATGTTGATATAATTCCATTAAATTTATCAAAAGCTAGCGCTATTAAACACATTTTATCTTTACAAGATGAAGAATATGAGTTAGTAGCTATTGGTGATTCATGGAATGATACGCCAATGTTTGAAATAGCTAATCGTAGCTTTACATTCAACTCTTCACCACAAGAAGTTAAAGATAAAGCAACAAACCTAATTGATCACTTTTATCAATGCGTAGATATATTATTAGACAAGTAAGATATGCAAATAATCTTACTTTTTTTATGCTATAATTAAGGAGGTGATGATATGGAAACAGTAAGAATATCCGTGCGTGACTTAGTTGAATTTATCTGCAGATATGGTAGCATTGAAAGTGGTTTTGGTGCTGGTCCTACTGCACTTGAGGGAACTAAGATTCACCAAAAGATACAAAGAAATGAGAAAGATAATTACGAAGCAGAAGTAATGCTTTCACATACAACTAAATATAAAGACATTTCCATTTATGTATCTGGGCGTGCTGATGGAATTATTACTGAGGATGGTAAGATTACAATCGATGAAATCAAATCGACGGCTGCAGACTTATCTAGAATTAAAGATACGTCTTTTAACCTTGTACATACTGCCCAAGTTAAATGTTATGCTTATTTCTATGCTTTAGATAATAATTTGGAGTCTATATCTATCCGCTTAACTTATTACAATATTGACACCGACGAAATTAAACAATTATATGAAACATTTACTTTAAAGCAACTAAAAACATATTATAATAAAATAATTAAAGAATATTATAAATTTGTTAAAGTAGATATCTCCCATAAAGCTTGTCGGGATGAATCTATTAAAACGTTATCTTTTCCATTCGATGATTATCGCCCTGGACAACAAAATATGATGAACTCTGTTTATAAAACTATTGAGAATGGTAATAAATTATTTGTTAATGCGGCTACTGGAATTGGAAAGACTATTTCTACTATTTATCCTGCTGTCAAATCAATGTACAAAGGGCATACTTCGCGTATTTTTTATCTAACTGCAAAAACTATTACTCGTACAGTAGCAGAAGATACTTTCTCATTACTAGAAAGCAATGGTTTAGTTTTTAAAACAATTACTTTAACTGCAAAAGATAAGATTTGTTTTTTAGATAAAACTAATTGTACTGCTAGTGGTTGCCCTTTTGCTAATGGACACTTGGATAGAGTCAATGAGGCACTATTAGATTTAATTACTAATGAGAAAGTGGCAAGTAGGGATATTATTGAGCAATATGCAAAGAAACATCAAGTCTGCCCATTTGAATTTCAACTAGATGTCTCATTGTTCTGTGATGCTATTATAGGTGATTATAATTATGCTTTTGACCCAAATGCATCATTAAAAAGATTCTTTACTACAAAGAGCGATGCAGTATTATTAATCGATGAAGCACATAACTTAATCGATCGCTCGAGAGAAATGTTTTCAGCCAAGTTATCAAAACGTATGATATTAGATACAAAGAGACTATTTAAAGATAAAAAATCCAAACTTTATAAAACCATTAATAAACTTTATACTTATTTCATCGATCTTAAAAATGATTGTGAAGATGTTGGTTTTGCTGTAGTTAAACAACCGCCTACTTCTTTTATGTCAATTCTAGAATCATTTATTAATCATTGCGAAGTTTTTCTAATTGAAAAATCTAAAGATGAATTGTATGATGCTTTACTAGCTTTATATTTTGAAGCTTTATATTTCTATAAAATTTATGAATTATATGATGAAAACTATACTACTTATGTAGAGATAACAGAATATGATGTCATTTATAAAATGTTTTGCTTAGATCCATCTACCAGCTTATTAAATACTTATAATAAGGTTAAGAGTACTATTTTATTCTCTGCTACTTTATTGCCTATAAGATATTACTTTGATTTATTAGGTGGTAAAGAAGAGGATCGAAAACTTTATTTTGAGTCTCCATTTGATAAGGATAACTGCTTAATGTTAGTAGCCAATAATGTTTCTACAAAATACATTCATAGAGATAGAACTTATGGGAATATTGTTAATTATATAAAAATGTTTACTTCTAGTAGAATTGGTAATTACCTAGTGTTCTTCCCATCATATAAGTATATGACAGACGTTGTTAATCTATTAGAACAAGAGTCACTAGATTGTAACCTATATCTCCAACGCAGTAATATGTCAGAGCAAGAGCGAAATGATTTTTTAGAATTATTCCATCAAGATAACAATAAAACCAACATATTCTTTAGTATAGCTGGCGGTATCTTCTCTGAGGGGATTGATCTAAAAGGAGATGCACTAATTGGGGCTATTATTGTTGGTGTGGGATTGCCTCAACTTGGATTAGAACGGGATATTATTAAAGCTTTCTTTGATGATAATAATCTTGGATATCAATATGCCTATCTATATCCTGGGATGAATAAAGTAATGCAAGCAGTAGGAAGAGTTATTCGTACTACTACAGATATTGGTGCAGTATTATTGATTGATAATCGTTATACAAATGAAGATTACATATCTATTATGCCAGAGGAATGGAACCAAAGAATTATAACAAATGAAAACTCTATTGAAAGTACATTAAAAGAGTTTTGGGATTTACATAAATAGTTTATTTATTTTATTGTTTATAGTATAATGTAACAAGATGAAGGGATGATTATATGACAGATTTTATGAAAGCTTTAGGGGTTATTCTACCATGGATTGTAGCAATTTTCTCCGCATATTTATTAGTTGTTATTGCAGGATTCTTTGGCGGAATTATCAAATATAAGAAGAAAGATCCTACATTAAAATTATTAATGAATGGATTTGGTTATTTCGTTTTTTCAATTATGATTCCTGCTTTAGTTGGAACTACAATTTATTCTTTCTACCAATTCTTTACTACATGGAATCTTGAAGCTTTCAATGCAACTGCTTTAGCGTATGTAGCATTTGTATATAGTTTCCAAGATATATTCTTTGCCGGAAGAAATGTTGTTGTTATCGGAAATAAAAAATTCGAAACTAGAAAATTTAAATCTGTTAAATATCCAGGCAAGAAGAAGTTGATCTTTGTATATGGTACTAAGGAGTATAAGATTCCGTTACGATTCGTACATGAATCACAATTAAAAAGATATATAAAATAGTAAAAGATATGGAAGGAAATTCCATATCTTTTTTTATCTTAATTATAATTACTACGCATTAACCCAAATCCGCAAGCTATTAATAAAAAATCAAAATTTATATCTAAATTAGCAGATAACATAATATTATGAATCCAATTATATTGAATTAATAATATAATTAAGCATATTAATATTACTTTCACAACTAAATGTTTCTTTATAAAGAACTTTTGGTATGGTGACCACCCGAGGGCTGCTCCAAATAATATCGAGAAAATAACTACTAATCTAAACCCGGTAAGAGTGTCTAACTGATTTGCTAAAGCTTTTTCTAACAAAAAATCATTTAATACATTACTTAAGAAAATCATTAATATAATAATAATTAATTTTATTAAAGCTTTAACTTTTGTACTTCCTAACATATGCGCCCCCCTTAATGGTTATAATATTGTCTAATATTATAGCACTGTTTAATTTGCTACGCAAATATCATTAAATATTGATGCTTTAATTAACCTCTATAGCATCCTCCACCATATTTAGGTATTATAGAAAGTGGGTACTTCAACTGAGCAGGTAGTTCAAAGGAATTTCCAACTTCTTCATAAATCAACAGATTTGTAGAAAGTCTATACTTAGTATACCAACTACTTTGAAAATTCATTATTCTACTTATGTATATCCACTCACTATCATAACCCAAGATTTTATTATTTGGTTCTCCACTGATTAATGCAGATCTTCTTACATTTTTAGAATCATTCAAATCATATTGCGTTGCACCACCATCATGAAAGAGTGTGACTGTATCATCTGTCCAAATTAGTGCATATGGTTCTATTCCATCGATGTATGAAATATGTGATTTATACTTTCCAGGTTCTATCAATTTGAAAATACTTGATGGATACTTATTCTCACCACAGCTTGCTGATTTATCATACGCATAGACAAACTCTGCACCAATTATCGAATGAGTATATATAATATCTAAATCTTCTATTCTTATATAGTCGACCACTTCTTTATCTTTTGAACATGCTACAAGACTGAATATAAGCATAAATGATATTAATATTTTATTTATTTCTTTACTTTTGTTCATGCTACCACCTCGTAACAAAAGTATATCACCATTTGATATCTAACACAACAATCATTCTGTACTATAAATAAAAAGTGGATTATGCATCCACTTTTAAAGAGCCTTTTCTAGCTACTATATAAAACCTACTAATAGTTAAATCATAGAAACCATGTTTCTCGATTGCATCATATATATATGTTAATCTAGGCATATGGTTTTTAGCTTCTAAAGGTAGATGCACTAAGCCATGATGCACAGCAAAGTTAAGTAATGTCATCATATTCGTAAAGCGAATTGTTGACGATTTTTCTTGTTTTTCTAAAATCTCAAAATGTTCAGAAACTAACACTTGAGAACATCTTTCTAAATTCCATCCCATATCCATACCAATCGGGTAATATAATCCTATTAATTCTTTGGCATGCTGACCAGCATTTTGGATTAATACAAACTTACCATCGCTTTTTAGAACTCTAAATACATCATGAGTCAGAAAATTTGTTTCTCTACAAAGGACTATGTCTATAGAATTCTCATTTACTGGTAACAACCCACTTTGAGTAAGGTTCTTAACCTCAACAATAGTATCTTTGCAATTATCTATTGCCTCATCTACAAACCTATCAATTAAAATCGATTTTCCGGGTTTATCAATATTTTTCACAAATTCTCCTGAATCTTGCGACATTGATAATAAGTTATCACCTTGTACAACATTATCATTCACAATCTGTTTATCATCAAAATCATCTACTTCAATAGAAACTACTTCATCATAGGGAAGTTTGTTAATCATATCTTGAATTGTATTAGTAACATTTAAGTAATGAACTTTTACATTGCCATATTTTCTTTTCAAATATGACCACACTATATAATCTGACAATATATCAATAATCATTCCAAATGATACAAATATCAACAACCAAATAATCATATTTACACCAAATGCTATTTTACTTGTAAGTAAAAATACTACAGCAAGGATAAGAAGTGTAGATGTTGTACGTTTATACGTAAAATCATCCCCAATATTCATGAAATATGTAGTGTCATGCACCAGTATAGCTCGTCTAGCAACTTTCTTTGCCATATATAATTTTAATAATCCACTAAATGCTAGATATACAAAAAATAAATAACCGATATCTCCCATAAAATCACCTCCGGATATTACATACAAAACTTTACTATAAACAGTCTTTTAAGTCAATTTATTGGCTTATTGTTTAGACATTGTTTATAAAAAAGAATACATTACTGTATTCTAATATTTATTCTTTTCCCTTGCATCCCATTTCTTTCTTTGGTCAGTATTAAGAATTTTCTTTCTCATACGAATGCTAGTTGGAGTAACTTCTACTAATTCATCATCATTGATATAGTCTAAGCATGCTTCTAAACTTAATTGACGAGGTTGTTTCAACACAACTGTCGTGTCTTTACCAGCAGAACGTGTGTTTGACTGTTGTTTTGCTTTTGAGACATTGATAGCCATATCATCATCTCTACTACACTCCCCAACAATCATACCCTCATACACATCTGTTCCAGGATAGATGAACATTGTTCCTCTATCTTCTAATCCTCCAAGTGAATAAGCGGTTGCTTTCCCACCTTCAATAGAAACTAGAACTCCGATTTTTCTCTCACCAACCGCAGCACCCTCCATTGGACGATATTCTAAGAAACTATGATTTATCATTCCATAACCTTTTGTCATTGTCAAAAAGTTAGTCATGAAGCCAATTAGTCCACGTGATGGAATTGTATATGTAACTCTAACTTGATTTTCAATTTGAATCATTGACTCCATGTTTCCACGTCTAAATCCTAATGACTCTATTACTGAACCAATCGTGTCCTCTGGCGCATCTACTTGAACTTCTTCATATGGCTCACATTGTTCACCATCGATCTCCCTGATAATAATTTTAGGCTTAGAAACTTGAAGTTCAAACCATTCACGTCGCATATTTTCGATTAGTATTGATAAATGTAATTCACCACGCCCAGATACTATCCATTCTTCACTATTAGGAATACGTTCAACTTTTAGGGAAACATCTCTTTGTACTTCCTTAAATAAGCGCTCTTCAATCTTACTTGCAGTTACAAACTTACCTTCTTGTCCAGCAAATGGAGAAGTATTTGTACCAAATACCATTTGAATAGTTGGCTCATCAATGCGTAGTGTTGGCAATGCTTCTTCAGCTCCAACATTACAAATTGTTTCTCCAACATTAATATCAGCTAATCCAGCAATAGCAACAATATCCCCCGCATATGCTTCTTCAACTTCTACTTTATTTAATCCTAAGAAGCCATAAAGTTTTTGAATACGGAATTGTTTTACTGTTCCATCATTTCTAATACATGAAACCATTTCATTTAACTTAATAGTCCCTCTTGTAACCTTACCAATTCCAATTCTTCCAACAAAGCTATTATAATCTAATAGAGCTGGTTGAAACTGTAGACTTGAGTCCTTATCCATATTTGGAGCAGGCACTTCTTTAATAATTGTTTCATAAACGCAATCCATATTATCTACTTGTGTACTTAATTCTGGACTCAATGAACTAGTTCCTTGTAATGCTGATGCATATACAACTGGAAAATCCAATTGCTCATCCTCAGCACCTAACTCCATAAATAATTCTAATACTTCATCAAGAACTTCCTTTACTCTAGCCATTGGTCTATCAACTTTATTGATAACTACTAATGGTTTTACTTTTGCTTCTAAAGCTTTTTTTAATACGAATCTAGTTTGAGGCATTGTTCCTTCATACGCATCAACAACTAATAACACGCCATCCACCATTTTCATGATTCTTTCTACTTCTCCACCAAAATCCGCATGGCCTGGAGTATCCATAATATTGATACGAGTATCTTTATATTGAATAGCTGTATTTTTTGCAAGGATTGTTATTCCTCTTTCTCTTTCAATGTCATTGCTATCCATCATTCTATCATTAGTCTTTTCATTTTCTCTGAAAGTACCTGATTGTTTTAATAATTGATCTACTAACGTAGTTTTTCCATGGTCTACATGGGCGATAATTGCGATATTTCTAATATCCATATTTTCCCCTTCTTTCTTACAACTTTTTTATTATAGCACAACATTGCACTGATGTATAATTTTTTTATTGATTGTGAGCGTGTTATTTACATTTTTTATTAAAATATGCCATTTAAATATTATAAATCTTTATTTTTAACCATTGACTTTTGTATCGGCTACCGATATAATGATATTACGGCGGCCGATATATCGGTATGCGTATTAGGAGGTAATTATGTCAGATAACAAAACAGCTCTAACTGAGGCAGTATATTATATACTTTTATCGATATATCATGAACCATTACATGGTTATGCAATGATGCAAAGAATTAATGAGTTAAGCAAAGGGCGTGTTAACTTAGGCCCTGGTACTTTATATGGTGCACTAAATACTATGATTGATAAACAATGGATTATTGGGGTTGAAAGCTACTCTGATAAGAAAAAAGATTATGCGATTACAGCTCTTGGAAAGCAGATTGTCGATATAGAAGTCAGACGTTTATCAGAACTATTAGAAAATGGTAAGAGAATAGTTGGGGGGGACATCTAGTGAAGAAAGTAATTTGGAAGTTTTATCAAGATTTTGAAAAGGAAGAATTATGGTTAAATAAGATGTGCAATAATGGTTATGCCTTAGTAGACTATACATGGTGTCGTTATGTATTTATTGAATGTGAACCACAAGAATATATTTACCGTATTGAATTATTAGATCACAACTGGAATAGTAGAAAAAATGATGACTATTTACAGTTCTTAAAAGAAAGCAATATTGAGCACATTGCCTCATATGGTAGATGGGCTTATTTCAGAAGAAAACGTCAATATGGAGAATTTGAAATATATAGTGATACCAATTCCAAGATTGCCTATTATAAAAAAGTTAATAACTTTTGGACAGGTCTAGCAATTATGGAACTCTGTATTGGGTTATCGAATCTGTTTGGGGCATTAAGATGGCATGCAACAGAGGGGTACTTCTCAATTTTTAGATTTTCATTAGCCTTGTTACTTATCGGGTTTGGAGTTAGATTCTTAAAGGTAGGACACTCTATGCGTCAACATATTAAACAACTTTCCAAAGATAAAGATATTCATGAATAATACTTAATAAGTATTATTTTTTGTTGTTTACGACAATTTTTAAGTGTTATGCGAATAATCATTGTATTATACCATTAATATCTATAATATAATTATAGGAGGTGTTGTAATGGAAGATAAATTATTTCACTATGCCAAGAAGAAGAAGTCAAAAATCTATTTAGCGCTTTCTTCTTTTATAGCCACCGCGCTATACATTTTTCTAGGCTATTATTGCTATGAGTTTGTAATGCTTAATAATCCTAACCTACTTTATGCACTTATGCCTTCAGCGATGTTAGCGATACATTGGGTTATTATGCATGTAGCTTTTCTTAGAAAAGATTGGAAAGAACGCTCTTTTTGGACTATAACTTCTACTTATTATGAATTTGATGCTAGGAACACAGTTACAGGATCAACTAGTGATGTTACTGCTGCAAAGATTTATTTTAAAGATGTTTCATATATTTTAGTTAAGTTCTCAAGTATCATTGGTCCTCTCTGGACTACGACTCATAATGTCTACTGTGATTTCATTTTAAAAGATGGCTCTAGTTTTTCTATTAGCGCTATCCCTGATAAAGATAGTGGTCTATTCTTTGAAGCTTTAGAGGAAGCTTGCAAAATTAATGATGTTAATTTGGTTGATCCATTTTCAATTATAAATGCTATCAGAAGCAATAACTTAGTATCTCATCTACAATCTGTATACGAACAAAAATATGTCAAGAAGGCTAGTAAAAATGGTTAATATATATTTCGATCAAATAAGTCTTAACCTACAAGACAAGATTAAAGAATTATTTACTGATATAGATATTCCTGTTAATATTCTATCAAGTATTGATAGATCCATTTCTGAAGCATATTTATTTATTAATCTCAATTCAAACCAAGACATCTATTCTTACTTACCTCTAAAGCAACAGCATCAAAACTATCAATTTATTTGTGTTAGCAATAATGATGAGCTAGTATTTGATGCATTATGTCTGTTCCCTATTCATTTCATCAGATTGAATAATATAGACAATGATATTGAAATACTAAAAAGTAGACTATCGACATTTATAAATCAAAAGAGTAATATTACTGCAATCAGTAATAATAAAACATTTGTTTCTCTGGATAGAAACAATATTAAATATATAGAAGCATTAGATCATTATCAATTTATTTATACTTTAAATAGTAGTATTCAAATTCGATCAAATATTGCCAAGTTGTTAAAAGAACTCGGTAGTGAATTATTCATACAAATTCATCGTTCATTTATTGTTAACATTAAACACGTGAAAGCGATAAAAGGATCAACGATAATTTTGGATAATAATAAAGAGCTTCCTATTGGAAGATTATATAAAGCGAAAGTAAAAGAAAAATCACTTGATTTGAAGTGATTTATGTTATGGGACAACGTTATAATTATACTCTACCATTAGGTCGATCATTTGAAACAAAAATCTTAAATAAAAAATAATGAGTAAGTAAAAAGTATGGAAATTAATATTCCATACTTTTTATATTAACTGCTTTGCTAGTTCATTGTCAATTGGACAGTATAAATATAATTCACAATAGTCTTCACTACACTTTGATAAATCTACTTGTTCAAAATAATAATAATTAATAATATTAGTAATGCTTGCTGTTGGGAACCAATGCTTAAAGGCATCGACCCTAAGTTCAACCAAATCAGTAACTTTTAAGTCCTCAAGAGCATGCAAACCAATATATTTAAAAACAGCATAACAATTAGTTGGAATACTTACCTCTTCCATATCTTCAAGATAGCGAATCCTCGCTGCTGTATAGTAGTTAAAATATTCAGCGGAATTGTCAGTGAAATATGATAACCCGATATACTCTTTTAAATTCTTAACTTTTCGCTCAAAATCAATTGCGGCTTTAATTGCTGTCGAATTCATAACATTATCAGGCGTATGAATGCGAAGTTTATAGCCATATAAATTAAATGCAGTTACAAGTTTTGTAGTTGGTTTTACTAACATTCCATGCTTCAAATCTATAACAAGTTGCGTATTGAATTTTTCATATATTTCTATATCAAAAGGATTTTTACGATATTTTAAGGGAGACACTTCAGACATTTGTTTAAAAGATTTAATATATGATTCAACATTCATATTGTATTTATTAGCGATAAAAGTTATTTGTTGATCTGTACTAATTAAATCCTTAATAGATAAAGACATGCGTCTTTTTTTAATATATTCATGAATACCCATTCCAGTAATTCCCTTAAAAGCATGTAACAAATAATATTTTGAAATAAAAAATTCCTTAGCAATATCATCAAGAGAAATATTATTAGTAAGGTTTTCTTCAATATAATTTACTATACTATCTAGTATATATGTATTCATAATTATCACCCACCTAAATTATAATAAATTTTTAATTGTTTAAAAAGTAATAATACATATTTTTTAAAATAAAAATAATTAATGTAGCCATACAAATCAAAATCAATTAAATATATGCTTGAACTGATTTAATTTGAATTAAAAGGGCCGATGGCCCTCTTACATTTCTTGTATATCGAATAAATTGAATACATCACTTACTGGTTTAGCTTCTTCAATATTCTTAATTGTTTGTGCTAATAATGAAGATACTGAAACAATTCTTAATTTATCAAATTTCTTATCATCTGGTAATTCAATTGTATCTGTAACAACTATTTCAGTTGCAACTGAATTCGATAATCTTTGTACTGCTTCTCCAGAGAACACAGGGTGAGTACATGCAATATATACTTCTATTGCTCCTTTTTCAATTAAGGCTTTTGCTCCACCAACGATAGTTCCACCAGTATCAATCATGTCATCAATCATGATACATCTTCTATCTTTGATTTCACCAATGATACCCATAACTTCAGCTACATTTGGTTTTGGCCTTCTCTTATCAATAATCGCAATCGGCGCTCCTAATACATCTGCTAGTCTTCTTGCACGAGTTGCTCCACCATGATCTGGCGAAACTACAGTTACATCGTCTAAGTGTTTCTCTCTAAAATATCTAGCAATTAATGGTAGAGCAGTCATATCATCAATTGGAACATTAAAGAACCCTTGAATTTGAGCCGCATGTAAATCAATTGTAACTACACGATGAACACCAGCTACTTGTAATAAATCTGCAACTAATCTAGAAGTGATTGGTTGTCTTGGTTTAGCTTTACGGTCTTGTCTAGCATAACCAAAGTATGGCGTAACTACTGTAATTTCCTTTGCAGATGCTCTTTTAAGAGCATCAACCATAATAAGCACTTCCATTAAATTCTCAGACACTGGCGCTGAAGTTGATTGAATGATATATACGTGTTGTCCACGAACTGATTCTTTAATTTCTACTAGTATTTCTCCATCAGCAAAGTGATGTACAACAGATTCTCCTAATGTAATTCCTAACTCCCCAGCTATAGCACCAGCTAATTTCTTACTTGATGATAAAGCGAAAATCGTTAACTTTTCTTGTTGCATTTTTATTCCCCTATTTTTTATTTTCTCTTTTTTCGATAATCTTACTAATGTAATTCTCTTTATTAACTTGTCTTGATCTAGCAATTGCTAGTGCATTGTCTGGAACCTCTTCAGTAATTACCGAGCCAGCAGCAGTAAATGCATCCTTACCAATTTTTGCAGGCGCAACCATTACAGTATTACACCCTATAAAAGAATGGTCACCAATAAATGTTTTTGACTTATTTTTCCCATCGTAGTTAGCTGTGAATGTTCCACAACCAATGTTTACATCTTTCCCAACTACACTATCTCCTAAGTATGTGAAGTGTGAGCACTTGCTTGTTTCCCCAAAGTCAGTTGCCTTCATCTCTACAAAATTCCCTATGTGAACATTAGAGCGAATATGGCAATTACTTCTAAGTCGCGAGTATGGACCAAACTCTACGCCATCATCTAGAACACTATCTGTGATATATGAATCTAGTATAGTAACATTATTTCCAATTGTTACATTTTCTAATTTCGTATGTGCTCCTATAAAACAATTACTTCCTATAACAGTTTTTCCTTTTATAAGGCAGCCTGGTTCTATTACTGTCTCTGGGCCAATAATTACATCTACTCCAATATAAGTATTGTCCGGATCAATGATTTCTACACCATTAATTAAATGTTGATGATTTATTCTTTTTCTCATCGCTGTATTAGCTTTAGCCAATTCAACACGATCATTGATTCCACCTATCTCATCTATGCTTAAGGCTTTATACCCACCAACTTTATAACTGTGCTTATTTCCTAGTTCAATGATATCTGTAATATAATATTCTTTTTGAACATTATCATTCTTTACTTCTTTTAGTAGTTCAAACAACTTTTTGTTATCACCACAATAAAAACCAGCATTCATCTCAGTTATTTTTCTAATCTCTTCTGAAGCATCCTTATATTCTACATTTCTTTCGATACTTCCATCACTACTCCTAATAATTCTTCCAAAATGATAACTTGGATCTAAATCAATTGTCATTGCTGTAATATCATTTTTATCAGCAATGTGTTGATCAATGAAATCAGAAATTGTTTGTTCAGTAATTAATGGCGCATCTCCATTAATTACTACCGTAATTCCATCCTCATTTTCTAACACAGGTGCAGCTTGTAACACTGCATGACCAGTTCCTAACTGTTCAGTTTGGTAAACAAACTTCACATTTTCATTCTCTAATACTTTTTCTACTTCTTCCGCTTTATATCCAACTACAACTACGATATTTTCAATATCAGCTTTTTTTAGTGCATCAACTATATGTGATACAATAGGCTTATATAAGACATTCTGTACTACTTTTGGCCTATCAGATTTCATCCTAGTGCCTTTCCCAGCAGCCATAACGATTGCGTTCTTCTTCACGATTTCGCCTCCTATTTACTAATCTATTCTATCAAATTTTCAATCAATTAAAAAGGGCTTATGCCCTTTTTATCCTAGTTTTTTTAACAAAACGATATTTATTCTTGAAATGAAGATAAGCTTCTTGAAGCAACTCTTGATTTTGGCTAATGGCAAATACACATGAACCACTACCAGTCATTAATACCCCATCAAATCCAAATTCTTCCAATTCTCTCTTCAACACTTTGATTTCATTAGGAATATTTTGTTCTAATGAGTTTTTTAAATTATTTACTACTCCATTATAATCATTATTCTCTAAAGCTAATTTTAACTCTTTACAACTTGCATGAGTCAAATTATCATAGTCTAGATTAGAAAAAGCTGCTTTCGTAGATACCCCAATACGTGGCTTAACAAGTAACATATCGCAACTAAAATCAGATTCAATTAATTGAATCTTCTCTCCAATTCCTTCAACATAAGCTAATTTATTATATAGGCAGAATGGTATATCAGCCCCAACAGTTTTCCCTAATTCCGCCATCTCTTCTAGGCTAAGATTTAGTTTAAATAATCTGTTAACTCCTAACATTACTGCTGCACCATCAGCACTACCCCCACCAAGTCCTGCTTGCATCGGTATGTGTTTATGTATATAAATACGTACTCCTTTTTTTATGTCATACGTATTGATCATTAAGCTAGCTACTTTATAGACTATGTTTCTTTCATCGCAAGGAACATATCTGTTATCTGATTCAATCAATATTCCTGATTCAATTTGGTCAACGAATATCAAATCATGAAACTCTAATGGCGCCATAATCATCTCAAGGTCATGATAGCCATCATCCCTTTTTCTAACAACATCTAACGCTAAGTTAATTTTAGCATATGCTCTTACCTTCATAATGACCTCCTTATACGGGATATATTTTTCTTGAAACGCCTTTAGTGTCTATCCCGCCAATACCACTATCTTTATTTGTTGTGTACTGGATAATTTCCTCTATATTAACATAATTTTTAACACTCTCACTTGCTACTTGACCAACAATGTATACCGGATCAAGTGCATGAATATTTACTCTTTTTGGACTACTAGCAAAATTAGCACCTGCAGCTATTAGTGCTTCATAATATGATTGGCATCCTCCAGCAAATATTATTAATGTATCTTTATCAGGTTCATAATTTCTTGCCGCGCGTATCGCCTCAATATAATTTCGTGAATGCGTATACGAATCTAAATTACGTTGATCAGAATTTTGCATTAAAGCATCATGACCAGTTATAACCAATATATTTGGATGATGTTTTTCTAATAAGTCTTCAATATTATTAGCGACATCTAATTCTCGAATGTAATATCCATCTGCCTTAATTCCTAAATCTGCATACTTCTTTAAACACATACCTAAATATCTTGAATCTCCATCCAAATGCAGCACTTTACCTTTAATCATATTCTCATTCCTTTTGAGAATACTTCTTTCTAAATCTGGCTGAGTGATTTCAATCAACTCCATTGGTTCTAAATCATCTAATCTAGCATCCGCAATTAACCTAATCTCTACACCACGCAAATATGCAATATTGTTTTCAATCCGATAAATTTCAAACAAGATATCTTTACCATATTTTTTTCTTCCTACCATATCTCCTATTTTCATCTATATCACCTCATTATAGTATAGGTGAAAATAATTGACTGGTATATTTCATTTACCTATTGTTGGATCACTTTCGCTAAAACAATAAACTCATCAATAGATAAAGTCTCCGCTCGTCTATTTTCTTCGATATTAGCAGCTACTAGTACTTGATGTGACTTCTCACTATCTTTTAAATATTCTTTCAAATTATTGTAAATAGTTTTTCTCCTTTGTACAAAACAACCTCTAACGATTTCGAAGAACTCCGCTTCATTATCAAGTATATATTTATCTTTAACTATATCTATACATATAACCGCACTATCAACATTTGGTCTAGGGATAAACACAGTATGTGGAACTGTAAATGCTATTTTAGTGTTCGTATAATACTCCATAAATACGGATAAGGAATTATAATCCTTAGTATTAGGTTTCCCGCTTAGTCTTTGGGCAACTTCCTTTTGCATCATTGCCACGATTCGCCTTACATTAGCCCTTGACTCAATAATTTTAGTCAAAATAGGTGTCGTGATATAATATGGCAAATTCGCTACTACACATACTTCATCATACTCTATCAATAAATTATCTACTAACTCATTTAAATCTGCTTTTAAAAAATCTTGCCATATAATTTCTACATTATCGCATTCACTAAGCGTATCTTCCAACACTTCTCTTAAGCGCTCATCTATTTCAAACGCTATTACTTTCCCTGCTGTTCGTGATAAATATTGTGTCAATGCCCCAATCCCTGGCCCAATTTCTATAACAGCAGATCTTTTGCTCATCATAGCAGTATCCACAATATTTCTAATAATATTGTTATCAATTAAAAAGTTTTGCCCAAACACTTTCTTAGCATTTAAATTGTATTTATCTAAAATTTCTTTAGTTTTTGTATATGTAGCAATATCTTTACTCATGTTTATCCTCACTTAATGCTTTTATGATATCATCTTTTTCAATACCAAGCATATTCATTCTTTTATATAATTGTTTGACATTACCATAACCTAAGTTAAAGTAATCATATAAATATATTCTTCTCTTTTTATTTCCAATAATATCTAAATTAATGAAATCATTCCATAAAATACTATCTTTATTTTCTTCTAGTGTTACCACATTTTCTAATGCTTTCAATACATCTTCTTTACTTGCCTCTGCAACACCGACTTTTCCTTTTGCGATCGCCTTACTTTTTTCAATAAAGGCATGTTTACAATTTGGTGCTACTTGCATAACTTTATTTCTAATCTGATTCCCTGGGAAATCTGGATCAGTAAAAACTATAATTCCTCTTTTTTCATTAGTTTCTTTAATAAATTGCAATGTCTCCTCAGTTATCCCAGACCCATTGGTTTCTATCGTATCAACATCTAAAATAGATTTTAATAATGCTGTATCTGTTTTACCTTCAACAACAATTACTTCTTTGATTTGCATAATAACACCTCTACTTATTGTAGCATTTTTTCATTTTAATGAGTAGTGTTTATTAAATGATAAAAGACTGCTGGACAGTCTTTAATAAATATATCTATTAACTATTTTGGATAGTCACTACTCCTTCTTCAATCTTAAACACGCGATCAAATCTTTTGATATCTTCTATCTTATGAGCAATCAATATAACTGTCTTATCATTTTTTAAACTCATAATTGAATCCATCACTAAATCATGATTTATTAAATCAAGGCCACTAGTTGGTTCATCAAAGAAAATAATCGGTGTATTTTTAAGTATTGCACGGGCAATACTTAATCTTTGCTTTTGTCCACCAGATAGATTACTCCCGTTCTCTAATATTTGTGTCTGATATCCTTGACTGAATTTTATAATATCGTTATGTATATTCGCCTTGATACATGCCTCATCAATCTCTTTGCTGGTAGCATTTTTATTAACCATTCTAAGATTGTTCTCAATAGTATCATTCATTAAAAATGGTTCTTGACTCACAACACAAAATAACTCAGTAATATCATGTAATGATAACCTATTAATATCAATATCCCCTATAAACACTTTCCCATCTTCGCATTCTAGTAATCTAGTCATTATTCCAAATAATGTACTTTTGCCACTGCCCGATTCTCCTAAGAGTAATGAAATACTTTTGCTAGGTATTTCCATATTTACATTTGTGAGTACTTCTTTATCATTGTCATACACATAAGATAAATTTCTGATTAATATTTTATAATCATGAATTTTTTGATTATTCTTTTCATAATTTATAATCTTACTATTATCTAATATTTCTAGAATTCGCGCAGCTTTATAATCTCCTTGCATAAAATATGCATCCATTTTAGCAAAGAACCCAACTAAGTCATACATAAAGCCAGAGTAATCAATTATAGTTAATAAAATTATTACTGTTAATTGATTGTTTGGTATAAGATATCCTACTGCATAGATAATCAAAACAGTATCAATAACTCTTTGTAGAAATGATCTGATACGACTCAACTTAGCATAAGTTTTCGCTTTTTCTGTCTTTACCAATGATAGTTGATTGCTTAACTGATTTGTCGATGACTCAACTAAATCATAAATTCCAAACCCCTTGATTTCTTTTATGCCTTTATAGTTTTCATTCATTCTTGAATTTAGTTTTTCAGTTATATTTTTTACTTTAATTGTATAAGCTAAGTCTTTTTTTACTTTAATGACTTCTACTATATATAATAAAACAATGCCAATAGTAAATATTACCCCACATGTTATATCGAAGAAATAAATCAAAATTAAGAAACTAAAGTTTGTTAATGTATCCGCGAGTGTCCCTAAAACATTAGAAAGAAAGGAAGACACCTCAACGACATCATCATTATATCTTTCCAAATAATAACCACTCGAGTTCTTAGTTATTTCCAAATACTGCGTGTGCAAATAAACATCAAGAATATCTTTTCGAATATCTTCTTCTACTTTATGATTAAGCACAGCTGCGTTTCGTTCCCATAGATACCAATAAACATGGTGAAAGAATATTGTTATCAAAATGAGTAAAGAATAAAAGAGTACAGTTGAAAAAGACGTAGCAGTAATCCCTACTAATCTTTTGCTAGTTATATATGGTAGTATCATACCTAATGAGCTAGCTATTAACATAACTAATATCAATCGTACTATATGCCATTTATATTTTATGTAATATTTTTTAAATTTCATTAAATTAGTTATTTTTTGTTTTAACATACTTACCACATCCATTCAATTGATTATAGCATAGTTACAAAAGTCTTAATATCAAATTAGACACTTCTGTTTTGTTATTGCCGTGTAAAATAATTTATGTTAGTATTATCTAGCAAAAAGGAGTGAACAAAATGAATCCAGGACAACAACAATTCTATAATTTTATTATAGAACGAGTTCAAGAAGGTAAAGTAGAGGAAGCAAAATCATTATTAGCTGAAAGTTTTAGCAAACAAGCAGATGGAAGTTTTAATGTTGAATATCTACAACTCTTTGCATCAAAAATGATATCTTTACTCAAACCAGAGTCAGTAGAAGAAGTGAAGAATATCATGATGCAATTTGGACAAAAGATGTAAATTATTTAAGTTTTTAAGTTAATTAAAAGTAATAGCCCTTATTTGCTATTACTTTTTCTTGTATATACTTTTGTTATCAATACAATATTATCTTTTCTTGTTACTCCATCTTGCTTGATGATTTGCACTCTACCAAATCCTTTTATTGAAATCAATGCCTGCGGATCACATACTAATTTATAGTCTGTTTCAATAAAATGATTTACTTTAACTTCCTTTCGCTTAATTCTTTCCTTGGCTTCTTCACGATTTATATCAGCAAATGTTGCAACAAGCGTATCTAGTCTAAAAGATGAAATAATATATTTCTTTTCAATTCCATCGTCCTCTTTTATAAATGTTTCTATCTCTTCTAAAGTGACAGGAGCATTTTTTATCTTTGTTAACTCTTCCTGAATCAGCCCCTTAACACTATCCATACATAAAAATGCTATATCCTGTTTATTAACAAGAATATCTCCTAGCATCTCTCTCTTAATGCCTACATTCATCAGTGCTCCTAAGACATCGCGATGAGTGATTGAATAGTACTTCGTATTATATCTTACCCTATAAATTGTGCACTTAGGTTCTTCATAATAATCCTCAAATATTATTGCAATCTTTCTTTCACTATCCATACCTTTATCCCAAAAAGAAATATTTAATTTATTGCTCTTACAAATTGCCTCAAATGCAAGTTGCTCATAAGGGTCTAGGAAATTTGTTGTTACATACCCACCATTATTCTTAACTCTATTTATTACGTAGTTAATTTTTTTCATTACTTCTATATCTTCGATTATCTTATTATATTGCATATTAATACCTCATTATTATTATACCATAAAAAAAGTGTTGATTATCCAACACTCTTATTCAAACATCTTTGCTATTTCTTTCAAATGTTCTGTTATTTTTATATGCTGTGGGCAATGTCTCTCACAGGCCTTACACCCAATACAATCAGATGCTTTACCATTATTTTCAATATAATTTGCATAATATACAAATGGTGTAAAGTTTTCCGATGAAGTTTGCTTAAGATTGTTATATAACGCAAAGTATTTTGGTATTGCAATTTGTTTCGGACAGTCTTCTACGCAGTACTCACAGGCAGTGCATGGTATCGCAATTTGCTCATTAATGATTTCAACAACCTCCTGAATTATTCTGCTCTCCTCACTATTTAAAGGCTTAAAATCTTGCATATAACTAGTATTATCAAGTACATGATCCATATTGGACATACCAGATAAAACCATATGCACCCCCTCTAAACTAGCTACATACCTAATCGCCCATGAAGCAATACTAGCATTTGGATTATAATCTTTAAACCTCTTCTTAGCAGCTTCTGGGATATTTACTAACGTTCCACCTTTGACTGGCTCCATAACTATAATCTTTTTATTATGCTTTCTAGCTACTTCATAGCAACGCCTACTTTGAATGCTCTCATTTTCCCAATCTAAATAGTTGATTTGAAGTTGAACGAAAGATACTTCTGGATGGTCAGTTAAAATTTGATCCAATAATTCAGGTGTATCATGAAAAGAAAATCCTAATTCCTTTATAAACCCAGCCTTTACTTTGTCTAAAGCAAATTCAAAGGATTCATATTTTGTCGCAAGTTTATAATTTTGTACGCCCATATTATGAATTAAATAGTAATCAAAATATTCAATTCCCAACTTATTTAATTGATCAGCAAAGATAGCTTCTTGCGTTAAATCTGGTTTAATAGCAGCCATAGTCATTTTACTAGCAATTGTATAGCTGTTTCGTGTATGTCTCTTAACTAAAGAATTGCTTAGTGCTACTTCACTAAAACCACGATGATATAGATAGGCGGTATCAAAATAAGTAAATCCTCTTTCTAAATACTTATCAACCATTGGATTAAGTGCTTCGTAATCGATACTTGTTACATCATCTTTATCCAATAACGGTAATCTCATAAAACCAAAACCGAGTTTTTTCATTCTATCTCTCCTTAAATGCAGTCTTTATCTGCCTCTCAATTTCTAACATTTTTTTATCATATCCATTAATTTTGTTATCTAAAAAATCTACCATTCCTTGAGTTTCTTTTATCTTATCTAATAATTTAGCTTTCTCCTCTAATAGAATCTCTTTTCTAACTGATATTGTAGAATCTCCCTCTAAAAACAAATCTACGTAAATTTTAAGTTTTTCAATTGAAATGCCAATTGTCCTCATACACTTTACAAAGTTCAACATTCTAATATCTGCCTCATCAAAATCACGAATTCCTCCAGCTGTTTTCTTGACATTAGGAATTAACCCCACTTTTTCATAGTAACGTATCGTATCTACAGGTATCCCTAGTTCTTTACTTGCCTCTGATATAGTCATTAGTATTCCTCCTCCACTATAAACTTTTTCTATTATATCATATACCCTGGAGTTAACTCTAAGTCAAGCGTTTTTTGACTAAACTAATTTTGTCTATTAAAAAAAGCAGCACTACTGTGCTGCACTATTATAATACTTTTTCTAAGAATTCCTTTGTACGAGAATGTTGTGGATTAGTGAATATTTCTTTAGGATCTCCATCTTCTAAAATAGTTCCTTGATCCATAAACAATAATCTCGTTCCTACTTCTTGGGCAAATCTCATTTATTATGGCAAATCGGTCCTTAATACCGACTCTAAGTACCAACTTCGCTTATCACTTATTCATTATTTTGATATCTTGGTAAATTACTAACTTTGTAGAATTTCTGCCATGCACCATTCGATGTATATAACCTTAAATTATTATCTTTATCAAAGGTTACTAAACATGAGTCAAAGTCACCACCCTTAAGAAGTATAATTTGTTCATTAATTTCTATAAAACTTCCTTCAGTTGATATAAATTTTTTTTGCAATTCATCCTGTTCAGAATAGTAATATAGTCTATTATCATCATCTATAGATATCCAGTTTTCGTATTTTTCAACTGAATCACCATATGTCCCAGCTAATTCTATATTATCATCTATCTTCCCCCACCATATTCCTCCAACAAAACTCAAAAAACACAAAATAACTATACACAATGATCGCACTGAAACTGATTTAATATTTTTCATACTACACCACCTCTTTCCATTTATATGATGTCTTATATATTATATCATACAGTATATTATATTGTAAGGCTTGTATATATTACACACTTTGCTATACTTTCATTAAGGAGGACTATTATGAGAAAACTGAATATAATAATTGCATTTAGTTTAGTTTATAGTTTTTTATTTCAACTACCTATTAATGCATACACCACCTCATTTAAAGAAATAATTATCGATTGCGATAATTATGGTGATGCAAGTGGAAATTATAATCTTTCGGAAGAAGAGCTAGATATTATACATTATAGCAATCTTCAAAACATGAATAGGGATACGATACAATATCAAGCAGTGGTAATGAGCACAGTACAATACACGTATAAAGAAGTGAAGCGTGAAAACATCTGGAGTCCATTTGTTGCTTCATCTGGGCAACCAGAAAAAGGCATAATATTCACATCCCCTGGTATGATAAATTGGGAAGATTCCTCAGTAGTCAAAGGCTCTTGGAGTTATTCGGGCTCATATAGTGGGAAAACCATTGGATTTTCAATATCTTATCAACCTGGGTATAAAGTGGAAGAAAAGGTTTCTGGATCCGTATGGGTTAGTAGTGAGTATCTTAATAAATATGTAAAAATTGCAGTGAGCAGAGAACACGATCTCAGATACTATGAAGAATATATTAGTGGGTATGGGCAAGTAACGCCAGTAAGAACTGGTAGAATAATTACTAGCCAAACTTGTGTAGCCTGGAAATTGGGCATAATTGTATCTCCAACTTTGCCTTAACCTTAACTCATTTTCTAGCTAATTTCTAAATAAACCGGGGCACCTAATCAATAGGTGCCCCATCATTTTGAACATATATTCCAAAATATTTCAAATATGCTAATTATTTATTATCATTATTGTTAGACTGATAAATGTGTTCTAACTTTAAAATACATTCTTTTAACATATATAATCAATATTTGTATCTATTCTTATGGCTAATTTTGTCTATTTAAAAAAAGCAGCACTACTGTGCTGCACTATTATAATACTTTTTCTAAGAATTCCTTTGTACGAGAATGTTGTGGATTAGTGAATATTTCTCTAGGATCGCCATCTTCTAAAATAGTTCCTTGATCCATAAACAATAATCTCGTTCCTACTTCTTGGGCAAATCTCATTTCATGTGTAACAATAACCATTGTCATTCCATCATCTGCTAAGGACTTAATAACATTTAAGACCTCTTTTACCATTTCTGGATCTAGAGCGCTTGTTGGTTCATCAAATAGCATAACTTTAGGTTCCATCGCTAATGCTCTAGCAATCGCTACACGTTGTTTTTGCCCACCTGATAATTCTCTAGGCGAGGCATCTTTTTTATCAATTAGCCCAACTTTATTAAGTAAGTCTATTGCTTTTGCTTCTGCATCTGCTTTACTTATTCCTTTCACTAGCATTGGTGCTAGTGTAATATTTTCTAATACTGTCTTATGATTGAATAAATTAAATTGTTGAAATACCATTCCTATTTGAGCACGTATTTCATTGATATCTACTTTATCATTAGTAATATCTATCCCTTCAAATAATACACTGCCCATAGTTGGCTCTTCTAACTTATTTAAACATCTAAGTAAGGTCGATTTACCTGATCCGGATGGCCCAATGATAGCTACTACTTCTCGTTCATTAATTGTTAGACTGATGTTATGGAGAACATCTAGTTTACCAAATGATTTACTCAAGTTATTAACTTCTATCATTTTTATTTAGCCTCCTTTCAAATAATGTAATACAGAAAGACAGAGTCGTTGTTAGTGCAAAATATAATACTGCAATCACAATTAATGGTTCACTTACTCTAAAAGTTGCTGCAGTTACTACATTTCTAACATATGTCAAATCATATAAATTTACTACTGATACAATTGATGATTCCTTAATCATTGTTACAAATTCATTTCCCAGTGCTGGTAGAACTACTTTTAGCGCTAAAGGCAAAGTAATTTGTTTCATCGTTTGACTACTACTTAATCCTAATGATCTGCTAGCTTCAATGACTCCCTTATCAACACTTTCTAATCCCCCTCTAAATATTTCTGCAACATAGGCACTAGAGTTAATAGATAAGACCATAACTCCAACTATTACATTCGAAGACCCAGCAATTCCAAATACATCAGGGATTCTAAATCCCATAAATGGCAATGCAAATGCTCCGATATATATTTGCACTAATAATGGAATCCCACGAATTAATGCAACATATAGAGATACTATCCCACGAACTATTTTACTCTTTGACCTTCTAAGTAATGATACAAAGAAACCTAAGATTGTCCCAAAGAACACAGATAGCAATGATATAAAAATAGTCATTGCTAATCCTTCTAAAAAGAAGTTCATATATGGGATCACTTTTTCAAACTTAAATGTCATAAGTTCCCCTTCTTTCTAATTACTCATTTACTTCAGTTTTACCGCTTGCTTCTGCCATGAACTTATCAAATTCACCAGTACTAATTAATTCATCAATAATTTCATCTAGCTTAGCGATTAATTTTTCGTTGTTACCTTTTGGCATAGCTACATTTAATCCTTCTGCTGATTCATTTTCAAACATAAATCCAGTAACATATAAATCAGGCATTTCTTCTACAAATTTTTCTGCTGTTGTAGACCCTACTACAAAGGCATCAATATTTCCAATTTGTAAATCTAAAGCAATATTGTATAATTGCTTGCCGGCAATTGGATTACTATTAATTGTTTTTGCGTAGTCTAATTGTAAACTACCGATTTGTGCCCCAACTTTTGCATCACCAAATGAATTTAATGAAGTATATTTGTCTTTATCAGCTTTTCTAATTAAAACAGTTACTTCACCATTATAATACTCTTTAGAGAAATCCATTTCATCTAAACGTTCCGCTGTTGGTGATAAAGCAGAGATTCCTAAATTTACTGTTCCATTTGAAATAGATAATAATACATTATCAAATTCCATAGCTTCAACTACTAATTCTACACCTAACTTGTCAGCTATAGCTTGAGCTAATGCAATATCACAACCAACAATTTTCTTTGTCCCATTTTCCATTGTATAAAATTCATATGGATAATAATCTGGAGATGTTGCAATAACTAACTTACCTGACTCAATGATGGCATCTAATGCATCTTTATCATTTTCTTTGCTGCCACATGCTGTAATACTTACTGCCATAAAAATAGCTAAGAATACTTTTAATAACTTTTTCATTTTCTTTTCCTCTTTCTTTCAATAAAATAAAAAAACGTCTCTAATAAAAGAGACGTTAGACCGCGGTACCACTCTTGTTGATATTACTATGTAATATCCACTCTATAATAAGGGTTATTGCCCAATGACTATACTAATTTCCAGTCATTCCCTCCTAAGTGCGCTTCATTCTAAATAATGTAGTTACCTCTCACCAACGTAACCTCGCTTAATCATTTTTTAAAACTACTCTCTTATTCAAAGGGTTTTATATTGAATTGAGACATATTTTACAATATATTTCTCGTAAGTCAAGTTTTTTTACTAATTTTCTTATATTAAATAGTTAATTTTACATAATTAATGTGTTTATTGGTTCAAAAATATAAAAGAGAAAGATCGTTTTTCTCTTTATCCCTCAATATTTCTTTTCATATTAAATAAAACTATCTCTTTTATAAATGCAAAATCCATTTCTTTATTATATGCAAATTGAATAGCACCTTTAGTATATTTATATTTCTCATTATCTAGTTTTGTTTTAAAATGTTCTACTGCTTCAGAGCCTGGATAAATACCTAAATGATTCTTATTTGCAGTGAAATGAATCAAGTTACCATGAAATACAAATGTAGGCATCCCCCATGAAATTGTCTCTTTGCTTTCTGGACAAGTATCTCGAATTAATCTACGTACTTTTTGCATTAACTCCTGTTTATCCTCTGGCCACTCACTAATGTATTCGTCAATATTAACTGCTACTTTCTTATCTTCCATATTATACTCTCCTTAAGTTAGTAACTTAAGTATATCATCAATACGCACTATATTCTATAATCTTGAACATAATTGCCTTGCAGCTTCACCAATTCTAAGCATATACATCCCTTCTCTCGTGATAATAATAGACCCTCTCGTTGCGAGAAGGTCAAGACTTTGATAAAATTATTCCAGTATTTGTTTATCACTTTTCTTTCATAATTATAGCCCGAATATAATATGTACAAAAAGATTTAGAGCCAACTAAAAAATAAGATAGCAAATGCTATCTTATTCCAGACTGTTGACAAAGGACACCTATAACGGTGTTCTTTTTCTATGAAGTAGTGGAAAGAGGATAAAAAAAGGAATTTCACGAAGAAATGCCTTAGTTTTGATTGATTGGCAGTGTCGTTATCTGCCTTCATCATCGC
>JAVBUP010000070.1:0-5339 GCA_031555175.1 Coprobacillaceae bacterium | reverse complement strand
TATATCATCATAGAATAAGACCAAGGACACCAAGACATAATGGTAAAGTAGAACGATCACATCGTAACGATAATGAAAGATTCTATAAGACATTAACATTCTACTCTCTTGAAGATTTAAGATATCAAGCAGCCCACTATCTTAAGAGATCGAATAATATCCCTATGGCTGTACCGAACTACAAAACACCGAAAGAACAAAGACAACTACTCCTTAAATATAAACTAATATAAATATCACTTTTTATATATAAAACTGTTTCACATCATTTACAAATATACATTATTCTTTATAGTTATTTCCTAATTTTGTTTAGAAAACCATTAATTTATGGTATAATAAATTAGTTAAAAGAAAGGAGTATATATGGAACAAAATAAGTATAATAAAAATCCAAAAAAACCATATAACAAATCAAACAATCAAAAACAAAATAACTATCACAATAATAACGAAAACCATAATATAGATCATATCAATGATACTAAAGTTTATGCATTAGGTGGATTAAATGAAGTTGGAAAGAACATGTATTGTATTGAGCATCAAGATGAAATAATAATTATTGATTCTGGTGTCAAATTTGGTGAAGATGAATTGCCAGGTATCGACTATATCATCCCTGACTATTCATATTTAGTAAGAAATAGCAAGAAAATAAAGGCATTAATTATTACTCATGGTCATGAGGATCACATTGGAGGCATCCCCTTCTTAATCCAAACGTTACCAGTACCTTTTATCTACGCTACTCCGTTAGCGACTGAGCTAATTAAAAGGAAATTAGATGAGAAACGTTTAACAAATCAAACAAAGTTTATTTTAATCAATGATCAGTCTAAGGTTGTAACTAAACATTTTAATATTGGTTTCTTTAAAACAAACCATTCAATCCCAGAATCAATGGGAATTGTAATCAATACCCCAAACGGGAGAATTGTCACAACAGGAGATTTTAAATTTGATTTAACTCCAGTGGGGGAGAAAGCGGATTTAGATATTATGGCTTTCCTAGGTATGTCAGGTGTCACATTATTAATGAGTGACTCAACTAATGCTGAGGTAGAAAACTTTTCTGTCAGCGAACGTAAAGTGGCTACATCAGTTAGAGATATCTTTAGAAAAACTGAAGGGCGATTAATCGTGGCAACTTTTGCCTCGAATGTACATCGTGTCCAACAAATCATCGAAGCAGCGCTAAAGTTTGATCGCAAAATTATGGTGTTTGGTCGTTCAATGGAAAATGTAATTCAAACATCAAGAAAATTGGGTTATATCAAAGCTCCAGAAGCTGCATTTATTAAACCCGAAGAAGCTCGACGTTTACCTGATGAGAAAATCTTAATTCTGTGTACAGGAAGTCAGGGAGAAACATTAGCGGCTTTATCAAGAATCGCAAATGGAACGCATCGTCATATTCACATTAAACCAGGCGACACAGTAATATTTTCAAGTAGCCCAATTCCTGGAAATGGTGCTTCTGTAAATAGAGTTGTTAATAGATTAACTCGTGGAGGGGCTAAGGTAATTACCAATGCCTTAATCAATACCCTGCATACTTCTGGTCATGCCTCACAAGAAGAACTAAAATTAATGATGCTGCTACTTAAACCGAAATATTTCTTCCCAGTACATGGGGAGTATCGTATGTTGAAGATTCATTCACAACTAGCTCAAGAAGTGGGTATACCAGAAGAAAATACATTTGTATTAGGAAATGGCGATGTGCTTTATCTACGTGATGAAACTGTCTTTAGAGGTCCAAGGGTCCACGCAGATGACATCTATGTTGATGGAAATGATATTACCGGATTATCAACAGCTGTTATTAGAGACCGTAAGATTCTATCTGAAGATGGGTTAGTTTCAGTTGTTATTGCCATGGATTCTAGAACTGGTGTTCTATTATCAAGACCAGTAATCGTCTCTCGTGGTTTTGTGTACATGAAAGATAACTTTGATATGATTAGAGAAGCAGAATATAAAGTACAAGCTGCTTTAACTAAATTAATCGCCAGCAAAACTACTTTCGGTGAGATAAAAAATACTGTTCGTGATACCTTAAGTGCTTATTTCTATGAAAAGACTAAACGAAATCCTATGATTATTCCAGTTGTAATGAATAAAAAGTAATGGCTAAAAAGAAACATAAAAAAAGAATTAAGCCAAGATCATTTATTGTTCTTGGTTTAGCTCTTATAACTATATCTTTACTTTTCACAGTTATTTATAGCACTAATATATTACCCAGTAAAATTAGTTATCTAAATAAAACGATAACTTCTACAAAGATTCCTGCTACTTTTAAAGATATCAAAATCGCATATTTTAGTGATTTAGATATTAAAGATGAAAATGATATTGATAGACTTCAATCATTAGTCAATGGTATCAATGATAGACAGGCTGATATTATTGTCTTTGGTGGTGATTTATTCGATACTACTATCTATGAAAAAGAGAAAGTAATCTCTATACTATCCTTATTGAAAGGACCAATGGGTAAATTTGCTGTTCTGGGAGAAAATGATTATAGCGATCTCACAAATACCATTACTATCCTTGAAGACTCTGGTTTTGAACCATTAAGAAATGTATCTAGACCAATCTACTCTAATGATAGTTATATTACTTTTGTTGGTTTGGAAAATACGGGTAACATAGATAATATTTTAGATGTTAAATATGCTGATACATTCAAGTTTGCATTTGTTCATCATCCAGACTATTTCGCTGATATTAAGAATAGTAGTATTGATATTACTGTTGCTGGGCACAGTCATGGGGGTTATATCTACTTACCATTTATTGGTTCTCTCTCTACTATTGAAGGAGCCAAGACTTACTACCATGGTACTTACACTGAAAACAATAAACAATTATTCGTTTCTAGTGGTATAGGCATGGAATCAGATAAGCAGATTCGTTTTGGTACATCATCTGATGTCTATATCTTTACATTAATTCCTGAATAAAACATGGGCGTTGCATTTTTAAATGCAGCGCCTTTTATCTCAATAACCAATCGATTGGTCGTAATGTAGTTATAGCATTAAGTGTAAAATATACTTCTTTTACCTTTAACTCTTCAAGCCTAATTTTATGATAGTAAGAAAGAATCATTTCATTAATGTTCGTTTTACGATAATAATTCTCTTCAATCAGATCAAAGAATTGACTAGGAAATAGTACTCGCGCCATTAAATAATGATATTCTTTTTGATTTAATTGCAAATGTTGCAACAAAATCTTAAATGTATCTAAGTCAATTGTGTTACTTTTAATCATCTCTCCAATATCTCTAGCTTTACAATCAAAGATATAATTAAGTGGATTATAAAGTTCAAATACATTGAAACGATTGATACGTTTATGACATAGATAAGACTCAATTCCTAATGATTCAAAATCATAAATCGTATCAACTAAATATTCAATAGCATTCTCCGCTAGTCCTAGATAGAATGATGTGATAGCTACTAACCTTTCATAATTAGTATCTTTTAAATTTAGACTTGGTAAATAAATTTGCTCTACAAAGTCCATTTTCTTTTCCCATAGTGCTTGAATGGCACTAAGATCAATCTTTGAACCAGATTTCACCTTATTATTCATCTCTAGTAATTCATCATAGCCTATTTCTCTTTCTTTAAAACATATTAGAATATAAGCTTGTTGCTCATATATAGACAAATAATCATTGCTAATCGTTTTAATAATAAAAACATTGTCCTTCTTTACATTATAAGCAATTTGATTATTTAATTGTATTAATTCCCCTAATTCTGTTTCTTGCAACTCACATACCAATAATAAATAATGGTAACCATTTAAGCTAAAATACCCATCGATAATAGTATCAGGATAAATGCGATAATATTCATATAGAAAATCCTTCATACAATCACCCACTTTATTCTATGAATTATTAGCTCACTTTATTACCGTTAGTATAGTAATAGTATGGTACTGCCCCTTTTATTAATCGACTAGCCAATGGAACTTTAGAATAAGCTGTAATTTCTTGTGATAGTCCAGGTATAAACACACGCATTTTCACTTCTATTATTATATAGATTTCAGCCATGACATGATTAATCCCATAATCTTTTATATCAGTCTTTACATCACAATCAACGCTGCCAATAAGTTGATATCGAACAGGAATGTCCGGACCAACATCTGCAAATAGCGGATTTTTTAATGCTACTCCCATTGGGATTTTTGCTACTATGCCTTTCTTCAAATCTGTAATTTTATAGTTAAGATTATTATTACTAATATCAAATTCCTCTATCGTGCCCTCTTCTACTTTGATTAGTAAATTCTGTACATGGGCCGCAATGCGATTAGAAATCGTATTAACTAAAGCCATCTCGAAATTTACAGCAGAGATATCACCAGTATGGTCTCTTTCAACAGTAATAATATCTTTATCAATTAACTCAATTATATCCTCTGACAAACTGGTGTTAACAATAGCGCTTAAAAAACGTTTAACTTCAATATCACCATACTCATAAATGATTGGGGATACATAGTGTTGAACCAGTGAATAAACTATTGTAACTACTACAGTTAATAACGTTAAGAAAATATATATTTTTTTCTTCATACAACCACCACTATATAATATGTTTTTAAACAAGAGAATAAAACTCATATTAATACACACTATAATTATGAGGTGTTATTATGAAAGTAAATGAAGTAATGAATAGAAATGTTTATACGATAAATAGCGATGAAAGTGTCATTGAAGCTTGTAAGATTATGGATAAATACCGCATTGGTTTTTTGCCAGTAATGAAAAATGATTTATTATTTGGTGTCATAACTGATCGTGATATTGTTATAAGAGCAGTTGCCAGAAATTGTATTGGAAATACTGTAGAAGCAACTTGTACAAGTCATGGCTTAACGATTGCTAGTAAAGATGAAGATATAAAAATTGTATTGGAAAAAATGGCTAAATATCAAGTTAAGAGGATACCGATTATGGATAATGGAACAATTATTGGTGTAATTGGTATCAAAGATTGCATCAAACATCCAGACTTTGCAACAACTTTAAACAAGATTTATGAAACGCAAGTAACTCATCCTGATTATATGATATTTGAAAATGGTAATCCCCATGATAGTGTCAAAATAGATGATTTTATCTTATAAACTAAAACACTAACCGTTACGGTTAGTGTTCAGACTGTTGACAAAGTATTGAGGTACTTTGTCTTTTTTTATACAGTGATAAAAGGATATTTGATATAATATAGATAGGTGATAACTATGATTTCTAAACATTCTAATGCGAATAAAAAAACGATGCAGATGGTTGA
>JAVBUP010000013.1:0-6082 GCA_031555175.1 Coprobacillaceae bacterium | reverse complement strand
TCTCACCGTTGTGCGCAAGGACATTCTGTAAGAAAATTAATAAGAGTTATTTTTAAACTTTGTTCTGAAAACATAGAATTTGATAAAAATGTAATAATATAAATATTAATCATAGTTACAATTTGGCTACGAGAGTAGTTGTTTTCAGTATACACATATTCACTTTTCAATGACCATTTCACTTCTTATTAAAGAATTTAACTATTTCTATAAAATCACTTGTTTTTTATATAGTTAGCTCCCAGAGCAAAATTATAACACCAATTTTAACATTGGTGTTTTAGTGGATGGTTTAAAATTTTACTTCATTCTAATTATCATATCCTCAATCAAATAAGCATCTTTTTTTGCCTCATTCAATGATGTAAGCAAGTGATCACAGGCGGATATTACATCGTCTTGATCACTTGATGCATTTAATAAATCTTTAATATTAGCATTACTTCTGTCTTCAATAGCGTTTAACATTCTTAATATGGCAGATAATGAGTAGTTTGCAAGGCGTAGCATCTTAATGACGTTAAGAATCTGTAAGTTATGCTCGCTATAGATCTTATAACCATTTTCCTTTTTGTCTGTTTGAACTAAGCCACTTCGCTCCCAATTTCTTAATGTATCAACAGTAATATCTAATAAGTCCAAAACTTCTTTTTTTGTATAACACCTATCTTTGAATTTATCTTTCTTAAGGATCTGTGTAACTGTTTCAATCGCCTGCAAAGCATCATCTTCAAATCTAACTATTCTATCAATGTATTTCTTATTTAGCATAATAGCTAAATCATAATTCTCTAGTGCTAGTGCATAAATAACATCAATTGCCATGCTTCTTAATCCACCAGCTACAATTTCATTGCGAAGAGCAATTCTAGCTATTTTAAATTGTTGGATATGTAAATTAGTAAAGATACGATAGCCATTTTCTTCACGATGTGGTCTTGTTATAAATCCCCACTCTTCATACTTATGAACAGTATTTGTATGAATGCCTATTAACTTTGCTACTTCTTTTGTTCGATATACTTTTGTCATTGCTAGTCACCTACCTAAAGATAATAAATACTTAATAATTTCTTATTTATGCTGTGATTCATATAGAGCAACTTTATTTTTGAGAAACTCGACCCTATCTTCTGCTTCTAGTAATTGTTTTTTTGCTATTTCATATTGCTTTACAATCATTTTATATCTAATATCAAACGTTGATTCACCTTCTAAATATAAATGTATGTATTTTTTTATTTCATCAAGAGGCATACCAGTATCTTTTAAGCATTTTATTGTGATTAGAGTACCAATACATTCATCATCAAATACCCTATTATTATTCTTATCTCTCTTGATCATAGGGATTAAACCTTTATCTGTATAATACCTAATTGTATGCTCCGATAAGTCTACTACCTTTGAAACTTCTTTTACTGTTAACATATTTTTCACCTTTCTTACAAAAACATTTGCCTTCGAGTTACTCGAAGATGTTATACATATATTATAACATCTTATATAAAGTATTAAAACTTTATTTGCTATAAAGACAAACTTGAAAGGAATTTTAATTATTATGTTTTATTTATATTATTTACTTTATTATTTTGGAATGGGTATCTTCGGAAGTTTCATCATATTATTCTTTACTCAAGAAACAGCTTTAACTGCTGCTCAAGTAACAACTATGATGTCATTTATTCCAGTAGTAGGTTTGATTTCTCAAAACTTCTTCGCATATATTAGTGATAAGACAAAGAAGTATAAACAAGTACTATTTGGAACTGCATTTATTTCATTACTAATAAATATTTTATTCATTTTTGGTATGCCAATAATGAATTCTATTCTGTTAGTAATAACTTATATTCTATTTATCTTCTTTTATCAAACAGCTGTTCCTCTTGCAGATAACTTTACTTTAGAATTTACTAAACGAAATAATACTTCCTATGGTACAATTCGTTCTTGTGGATCATTAGCCTACGCTGTAGCCGGTCAAGTAGGTGGGATACTTACTCAGACTTTTGGCTTATCCGTAATATTCTATGTATTGGCAATATGCACTTTTTTAACACTTTTCTTAATAGCTAAATTTCCTAATATTGGGGGAAATACTAACAGTGTTATAGAAGAGACTGTCTCCAACAATCAAAACGTCTATAAGCAACTATTAAAAAATAAAGAATTTATAAACATTACAATTTGCAGTATTTTAATACTTGGTGGAGTGGCGACTACTAATACTTTCTTAAGTTTATATGTGGTTGATTACGCCAATATGGATTTAACATTTTTAGGAACATTAATTCTAATCTCTGCTGGGATTGAGGTGCCAATGATGATTTTTTCTGATAAAATCATAAAGAAAATCACTATTCAAAATGCACTTATTTTAGCAGCTAGTGTTAATGCAATACGTTTCCTTACGTATTTCTTTCTTCCATACAAATTTCCAATACTAATCGTTACCGCCTTACATGGTATAGGATATGGGTTGTTATTCCCAGCTATTATGGGATTGATAAATAATAAGATTCCAAGCAATAGTAGAGTGACTGCTATTTCTTTAAATAATGCTTTGGTATCAATTCTTGGTACCATGACATTAACAATGTTTGGTAGTATGTACTTAAATGCCCATTCTATTTTCTTATTGCTTGGTTGCATTCAGGTACTAGCTATCGCATTCTGCATTTATCTAAAACTCAAAAGCCCAATCTTGGACTAATTCAATAAAACTTGATTCCACAAGACTAAATAATGTATTATTTAAATAGGATGGTGAATTCATTATGAAGCTTCTACGATTTAAATACTCGGTGCAGTTATAGTAATACTGGCATCTAGTACCGAGCACAATTAGCCAGTTAACTGCACCCTACTATAAAATTGACATAGATAGGAGTAGTTAAAATGAAAAAAGAACAGTTAATAAAAGAATGGTATTACGAAGAAGAAATAGCTCATATTCACGGGTGGGATTTCTCACATATCAATGATAGATATAAAGAGGAGGAAGATTTACCATGGGATTATGAGAAGGTTATCAATGAATATAGAGTTCATGATCACAAATTACTTGATATAGATACTGGTGGTGGAGAGTTCTTATTAACATTAAAGCATCCATTTCTCAATACCAGTGCTACTGAAGGCTATGAGCCTAATGTTGCCCTATGTAAAGAAGTATTACTACCTCTAGGAATAGACTTCAAAGAAAGTGATGGTATAATGTTGCCTTTTGAAGATAAATCTTTTGATCTTATTATTAATAGACATGGTGAATATGATATTAATGAATTATATCGTGTTTTAAAACCTGGTGGCCTATTTATTACCCAACAGGTTGGTAGAGATAACGATAAAGAACTTATCAAACTATTATTACCAGATGCTCTTTACACCCCATTAGGATCAACATTGAAAGACCAAGTCTCAATGTTCAATAAAGTTGGATTTTCAATTATCAAACAACAAGAAGCATATAGACCAATACACTTCTATAATGTAGGTGCACTTGTATGGTTTGCTCATATTATTGAATGGGAGTTTCCAAACTTCAATGTTAGAGACTGCATTGATCAATTATTCAAGGCACAAGAAATTCTTGAAATGAATGACTCCATTGATGGAACTATTCATCGTTTCTTAATCGTGGCACAAAAATAAAATAAAAGATTCTACTATCTATGTGAATAGATGATGTAGAATCTTTTTTAATTATTAATTATAGTGAAATTAATGTTAAGTTTACTCATTAATTACCATATAAGTTGGTATTGAGCTAGTCTTCGTAAATGACAGAGATCTCTCATGGTCCAAACTTATAAGCACCATCTTCTCTTTATCATGAAAATATATAACATAATTATCTAAATCTCCGCCTACTAACCTAAATGTTGAATCAGAAATCTCAACAATTTCGCCTTCTGAGCTATAGCAACCTAGAAGTTGCTCAGTTGGGTCATAGAAAAAATAGCGTTCCTCATCAGTATCAACACTAAGCCACTCAGATTTTGTGTTAATATCATACATATAAGTCCCTCTTAACTCTTTAGCAAAAGCGAACTCATAGTTACCAATAATAATTCCTATTGCTATTCCAATCATTAATATGCAAAATAACAATGCGCTTCTCTTCATATTTTTCATTTTAATCACCACAATTATTATATCATATAATTACTAATTTGCTATTGAAATCGCTAACATTTTGGATTATTATTAGATTATAGGAGGTAATTATATGAAATTACTTAAAATTTTGACAAGTTTTATGTTAGTATTTGGCTTTTTGTCAGTGAATGTAATTGCAAATGATTCTTATGATGATGTTCAATATCTACTTGTAAGCGAAGAGCAGCTTGAGATAAATAGAACATCAGCACAAGAAGAAGCAATGAGCTTATATTTACGAAGCAAATCAAGTGGTCAGGCAATGGTAATGGGTATAGGCGATGTATATTACACTAGCAGATCTACTGGTAGATCAGAGATTAAAAGCCCTAATATATGGAATTTAGTATTTGGACAGTTAGCAGGCGGTGTAAACTTGGGAAGCGGTGGAGGATCAATATGTGTAAAAGATTCTTCCACAAGTGCTGGGAGCATCAGTGTTGGATTAGGTTTAGCAGTTGGTAACCCATACATCTCAGCTTCATTCAGCTTAAGTTTAACTCCTGGAACTAAGTCAGCAGCCGCTACTTATGATTGCCCATTACAACCAAGCAGTATGCTAAATAAATATGTAAAACTATGGGCAAATAATCAGTACAAACTAGAAGAGTATAGAATCTATATATGGGATGGGATACATACAAGCACTTTATCCGGAACTAATGATTATTTTGTTACACAGTATGTATACTCACGTGCTTTTGATTATAGATTAGCCCAATAATGTATAATAAATATCACTATATAAAAGTCTTTATGAACTCTTTTGCCTATAAAATTATTATAATAAATTTAGTAAATCAATAATCTATTAAAAAAACCAACTCATGGGAGTTGGTATATTTTTTATATGTGGTGACTGATGGGAATCGAAGTGAGTTTAATAAAATCATGACTAGATAGTTATTATTACTCAGACAATCGTCCAGTGATATCAATGAAGAAATCTTTATCCCATAGTTCTAGTGATTTGATATCCTTAATAAATGGCATTACATCCGACTTTGCACTAAGATAATCTATTGCTTCAAACTTTTCTTTAAGGATTTCTTTTAATGATTCAATTGTAAGTTCAAAATCATCATCTATATAATTCGACTGTATCAATCTGCTTTTTAAGTGCTTTAAATTAACCTTTGCCCCTAATGTTAGGTAAAAAATGTAATCATATAAGTCACGTCCTTTTACTCTTTCCTTCCATAGTCTACAAATAATTGCGTGTATTTTACCAGCAAATAAAGATGGTATATCATATACTCTTACTTGATAAGGTGAAGGCAACAAACCAAATTTATTTTCTGTTGTTGCGAATTGAGGAGGATTCACATCAATTTCTAACTTTACTTTTATTACTTCATTGTGTATTACTTTCAATGAATCGCTTGAGGAAGGATAAAATGTTAAGAATTGCTCCTTGGTATTTCCTTTCAAAAGCGCTGATTTAATATTAGAATCAAATGACTTTATCTTTTCTTCTACTTTAAAGTTCATCCCATAAGATGCTATTTCATTTTCTAGAATAGGAAAATACTTACCAAAGTCGAAATCATTGTTTGGATAGATAAGTGTAAAATCTAAATCTTCTGAGAATCTATCTAAGCCATAGAATATTCTTAACGCTGTTCCCCCATAAAAAGCAGCTTCTTTGAAAAAACCAGATCTTGCTAAACCACAAAGTACTATCTCTTGCATAATCTCTTTAATTGCATTCTTTTTAGCTTCTATTGAGTTTGTATCATATTTACTTAACATCTGTTCAATTACTTGCATATGCTTTCTTGTATGATAATAGTGTACCTTGAGTACTAAAATCATACTTTCCTTTCTATTTATTTGTTACTATATAAATAGAACCTGTTCTTTTGATTTTATTTTATGGCACGTCCATTTAGAGGAGAGTATTGCCATGGCTCTA
>JAVBUP010000027.1:0-4199 GCA_031555175.1 Coprobacillaceae bacterium | reverse complement strand
CACATATTGTGCAACATGGAGAGAAAGAATATCCCAATAATCTAGTATTCAACCTTATTATACTTTAGGATTATCCGATGTCTATATTGAGTTAGTAAAGTCTCATTAAAAACTTTACAAATACATTATACGAGGAGATTTAAATATGAAAATTGCATTAATTGCTGATATACATGGAAACTATCCTGCCCTTAAACGTGCTGAAGAATTTATACGTAGCCATAATATTGATAAAATATATTTTCTGGGTGATGCCATTGGTAAAGGACCCTCATCCATTGAAACTTGTGATTGGGTCTTCAATCATTGTGATATCATACTTCAAGGGAACTGGGAACAGTTTGTAGCTGAAAACGAAATGGAGGTATGCGTCTGGCATCGAGAGATTCTTGGCCTTGATAGGATGGAAAAACTTACTAGCCTGCCGTGGATATATGCTTTTGATTGGTTCGGTAGAAAAATTGTTTTAGTTCATGGTAGACCAATATTTGATGTTGATGAAAATTCGTCACGAGAAGATAAATTAGAAGTATTTAAGCAATGTGGTCATCCTAATGCTGATATATTGATTTATGCTGATATGCACCGTCAATACTGTTTTCCGTTACCAGATGGGAAAATGGTTTACAATATTGGCAGTATTGGTAATAACTATGCTGGCAATCCCCGCGTTAATTTTGCAATCCTACATGGGGAACAAGATGGATCATTCCAATTAGAGTATGTTCAACTAGACTATGATAGAGATGCCGCAATAGCAGATGCCAAAAACACTCCAGGACTTCCTGGAGCCGAGAAGTATATTAGATGGCTGCAAACTGGAATATACTAGAACTTTAGCTAACTACAAAATTAATTAACTACGTTAAATGCAAAAAATAGTATGCAGTAATAACTGGATACTATTTTTTATATTACCTGGCCTAATTTTCATGTCTTTTATCTTCTAAGAAACTTGTAATATTGGTAATGGGAATTATATATTTACTTGCCGTCATTGTCTCTTCAATTTCTATATTTTCTCCATCAAATTTATTACCAATAATTAAAATATATGGGCTTCCTAACACATACGCATCTTTAATTTTGCTTCCCAAAGAATTATCAACACGATCATCAATAACTGGATTATAACCAGTTGTACTAAGATTTTCATAAATACTAAACGCAATGTCTTCGTTTCTATCAGTATAGACAATATGCACTTTATATGGAGCTATATTATAAGGCAATGAGAATCCTTTTACAATATTGTTATCCCTTATTACATTATTTTCAATTATTGTCGCAATAATTCTCCCTAGTCCAATACCATAGCACCCCATATAATATGGCTTGTCTTTTCCTTGATCATCTTTGAAATACAGACTCATACTTTCTGAGTACTTTGTACCTAACTGAAAGTTATTGCCTATTTCTACTGAACGATATTCTACAAGAGAAAGTTCATCAGTAATACCAAATCTCTTTAAGTATTCTTCTTTGTCATCATATGATAAAACTTCTTTATTAATGGCAATATCTCTACTTTGATCATAAAGAATTAAATCTTCTCCCAAATTAGTAATAGCTTGGAACTCCTCAGAAACATTGCCTCCCATAGTTCCATTATCACTAACGGTTGTAATTATCTTTATTCCTAAACGGTTAAAAATATTATTATACGCCTTATGCATTAGTTTATATGTCTCATTCATATCTTCCTCACTCTTGTCAAAAGAATATGCATCCATCATAACAAATGTTCTTGGCCTGAATAAGTAGCCTCTTGCTCTCACTTCTTTTCTAAATTTTTCACCAATTTGATAAAAAGTAGCTGGAAGGTTTTTATATGATGGCAACCTATTTGCAGCAAAAATCGTAGCACATTCTTCAGCAGTCGGAGCTAACCCATATTCTCCTAGATTATTATCAATAGTAAACATTATATCATTTTCTTTCGTATATATATCCCATCGTAATGATTGGTCCCATATCTTCTTTGGCTGTAATTTTGGGAATTCTACTTGTATGCATCCTACCTTATCAAGCTCATCAATGATTATATCTTCTACTATCCTTTCAAGCTTTGTCCAAATATTTCCATAACCATATATTCCACTTTCAAACTGGTATAATTCTCCTAGTTTCAATAATATATCTTGACCTGAATAATCTTTATCTACATCATTAATATTTATTCTTCTAATATTCAATTTACTTAATTTCATGTATCTTATCCTCTTTCTTTATCATTTCAATGCCTAAAGCAAGCGGCCGTTTATTATATAGATGCATTTCATGTCCTCCAATCAAAAAAAGGGTTAGCACAGGAGCACGATTGTGCGGTACCATCCCTTTTATACTTAATTTAGATAACGGCTATTAACCGGAAATGTTTACATTTCTCTTTTAGGTAGGAACTAATAACTAAACATATTGCTTCTCACCAACCAGCAACTCTCTTGATGTTGTTATTAATAGTTATGGTCTATTCAACGATTTATGTTATACTACCATATTTCTTATCTGTTTTCAACTTCTAGTATTAGTTTGTTAATAACTATTTTATATTGTCACTCAAATTCTCTATTCTTGTCTTTATAGCTTCATCTACATTTATCCAATATGTTTGTACTACTTCTTCCAATGTCTCATCATAGTATTCTCTTTCAAGAGTTGGATTAAAGTATTGGATAGTTTTTGCTGAACCAAGATTTTCTTTATCACAGTCGAGCATAACATCTTTTATATTTCTTTTTTGGCATTCCAAAAGAGCCAAGAATAAATTAATTTTATTGTAGCCTTTCCTTCTTTCGGTTGGTCTAATTCCATATCCAATATGTCCTCCATATTGTCTTAGTTTCTCATTTAGCTCGAGCCTAATATTAACCATCCCAATTATCTTATCATCATTAACTCTAACTAAGAAGTATGTTTCACCTGGAACTTTTTCTTTATTCATAACGACTATGCGATCATTAGCCAGTTTCTCTAGCCAACCTTCATAATCATCAATGAACCTATGCAATCCTCCAACACCATTGATATTAGAATTATATTCTTGATGTTCCTTAATATAATCTAAAGCCTTATCTTTGTACTCTAATGTTGGGATAACTAACATAAATTTTTCCATTAATATCCCTCCTTTGATTAATACTAGCATAAAAAAATAGTGCAGTATAGCACTATTATATTTAATCTAAATTAATTAATTCGTAATCTCTTGTTCCTATTCCTAATTCTTCCTCTGCATAATCACATATATATGTTCCATGTTGTCTCTCAACTCTCTCTACAAAGTGATCACGTCCATGATCTTTAGAGTTATAGATTAGATCTAAACACGCTCTATCCAATGCTACTGGATCTGTACTTGATAGTATTCCGATATCATGCATACATGGATCCTCAGGGTTTGGGTCACAATCACAATCTACAGAAAGATTATTCATAACGTTTATATAAACGATTTCGTTTTTCATATAATCCATAACTGCCTTATCAGCTTCTGCCATTGATTCTAGGAAATGATCTTGTTCTGGCAAACTATCCCATAGTTCAGCTGGATTTTTTGTTTTACCAGCTGTATGAATCCAAGCTTTCCCATCTCTTGATCCTACACCAATACTCATATTCTTTAGGGCTCCGCCAAATCCACCCATAGCATGTCCCTTAAAATGTGATAACATCAACATTGAATCATATACTTCAATATTTTTACCTACATAGTTTACTCCTAAATGTCTTCCGCCATTTACTGGAATCGCAATTTCTCCAGTTGCATCCATAATATCAACATCAGCGATATCTAAAAAGCCATGATCTTTAGCTGCTTTTAAATGATTTTCTACTGCATCTCTTTTTCCACCATAAGCAGTATTGCATTCTACAATTACACCATTTAATTTTTGAACTAATCCTTTAATTAACTGTGGATTCAAGAAGTTATGACCCCCAGGCTCTCCAGTTGATACTTTTACAGCCACTTTACCAGTTAATTCTTTACCTAATACTTCATAAGTTTTAATAAGACTTTCACTTGTAATTTCTTTTGTAAAATATACTTTAGCTTTTTCCATTATTGTATCTCCTCGTATAATGTATTTGTAAAGTTTTTAATGAGACTTTACTAACTCAATATAGACATCGGATAATCCTAAAGTATAATAAGGTTGAATACTAGATTATTGGGATATTCTTTCTCTCCATGTTGC
>JAVBUP010000064.1:0-9241 GCA_031555175.1 Coprobacillaceae bacterium | reverse complement strand
TCTTTATCCTTTCGAATCCAGATAAAGAATTCATTTTGAAGTAAAGAATAAACTTTTTAAAACTAAGATAAATTAGTTCTTTTTGTCATGCAATAAATATTTCTCATTTATCACTTGACTTCCTCATAGTTGGTCTCCTCTATTCACTATTATAGTGTTCTCAATTTTAGTTTGTTTTCCTAAATATAGATCATTATTGCATCGAGTAGATACTTCTACACTAAACTCATTATTCCTAACAAATCTTATTGTTTGATCTTTATCAAGGACAACTTTGGCTTCATTATTGCTGATTATTGCGTTGGTAAATATCATAGAAATAATTCTAAAATCATCTTCAGAATATGCTCCTGTGATCACAATTTCTTTAATTCCAGAAATTCCATGTTCTGCTGAATTTGGTATCATATACTGACACATCAAGTTTTCCGACTTTTGATCTTTCATTTGCTGTAAGCCTATTTGAAAAGGAACACATTGAAAAAATGGGAGATAGCAATTCATCCATGGCATAGTTCTGGTAAATAGGCCAAATCCCCACTTAAATTTAAGATATTCTGGAGTGGATAAATTTAATCCCATTGACAATAAGTTTTGATAAACATTTTGAATGTCATCTACATCTATCATGAGACAGACTAATCCTCTATGCCCATTATTGTACATGTCTACCCAATCTGCCATCCATCCTCCGCCATCTTTTTTTAAAAGTGAAATAAGTTCGAAATACTCCCTGCCAATCCAAATATTTGATGCCTTAAATCCATTTGTTCCTTTACCATTTTAGGTTTATATGGAAATCCAACATTGATAATATTTTCAATTTTATTATGGTCAGTTTGATATTCTCGATTGATGTTCATGACTAAATAATCTATTTTCATAAATATACCTCCAATACTCTACGTTGAGTATTCTATCATGAGTATAATGTTTTGTCAAATAAAAACATCTGCGCTTATTATGCAGATGTATATTAGAATAACGGACTAGCTAATTGCGCTAATAATTGTCCAATGCGTTTGAAGAAACCACGTTCATCCCATTTAGCTAATTCAATTTTATCACATTGAGTAATATCATGTTGGAAATCTTTTACTAGATCAATAATGCTAGTTGATTTGTAAATAAAAGTTGTAACTTCAAAGTTAGTATGTAAACTTCTCATGTCCATATTCGCTGTTCCAACAGCTGCGACGATATCATCTACTATGACAACCTTAGCATGTAAGAAACTTCCACGATATTGATATATCTCTACACCAGCTGCTAGTAGTTCATCATAATATGATTGAGAAGCGTAATAAACCATTTTCTTGTCCGGGATACCAGGCATCAAGATTTTAACATCAACTCCCATTAATTTCGCAGTTTTAATCGCTTCAATAATCTCGCGAGTTGGAATTAAATACGGAGTTGCTATCCATATTTTTTTCTTAGCTGTAGTAAATAGTTTAAAGTAGAGATCATTAATTGGTGATGTTGATGTATCTGGGCCATCAGGTACAATTTGTACAAACCCTTCACCTTTACCATAGTATGGATCAAAAGACAGATATTTATCAGGATTCTTTTCTATAAAGTTCTCTTTTGTAACAAAATACCAATCCTTTGCGAATAATAACTGTAAACTTCTAAGTGCTTCTCCTTCAATAAATAGGTGTGTATCACGCCAAAAACCATATTTTGCTGTGTCATACAGATATTCATTACCAATATTTAAACCACCAGTAAACCCATATTTATTGTCAATTACAACTACTTTACGATGATTACGATAATTAATAGAGTCATTCATAATTGTTAGATTAACTTGTCCAAAAACTGAAACTCGAATACCCGCTTTTCTCATTACTGCAATAAAATCTTGATCAATTTGCATGCAACCTAAATCATCATATAATACTCTAACTTCCACGCCTTCTTGAGCTTTTCTAATTAGGATATCTCTAATTTGCATACCAAGTTCATCACTTTTAATAATATAGTATTCCATATGAATATAGCTTTGAGCACTCTCAAGGCATTCAATTAATTTTGGGAACTTGTTTATTCCGTTAGTTAATACATCGGTATTAGTACGATCATAGATTGGATTACGTCCAACATTTTTTAGAACATCGTAATAATATGTGTTTTCTTCTCTTTCAACTAATTCCGGAGTTGGATTATAGCGGTTAAAAATGCGATCACTTCTGCGTTTCTTTCTAAAGATAGTGATTTCTTTTCTGCTCTTTCCTATCGCTGTATATAATAGTAAACCAACAACTGGCTGAATAGCCATTAATAGCATCCATGCTAGTTTAGAGTTATAGTCTTTTTTACTTAAGAAGATGGTGATCATGATTAATCCGGACAACAGTGCTAGAAAATATTCACCATAAGGTATTAATGTTATCAAGTAAGTGACAATCAAACCAATTATAGATACAGTTATTATTTTAATCATGCGCATATTATCCCCACCTTTTCCTTCATATATTATACCATTATAATTGAAAAAAACAGTATAGTGGACAAAAATAGTTGCTTTTTTACAAATTAAGAATATAATATACATGAACATATGAATAATTGTTCATATGTTATGGGAGGAATATATTATGACAGAAAGAGATATACTTGAGATGTCTGAAGTATTTAAAGTATTTGGAGATCCTACACGTATAAAAATATTAAATGCGTTAAAAGAAGGATGCAATAATAATGGAAAATGCGTACAGTGCATTGCAGAAGAATTGGGAATGACTCATTCGGCAGTGAGCCATCAGTTAAAGATATTAAGACACGCATATTTAGTAAAAGCTCAAAAGATTGGTAAAGAAGTATACTATTCATTAGATGATGATCATGTTACTAGCATGTTTGATGTTTGTTTAGCACATATTCGTCATAAGGAAGAAGACTAATGGAAAAAATTTATTCAATTAAGAACTTGGACTGTGCTAACTGCGCAGCCAAAATAGAAAGAGCTTTAGAAAAAACTGCCGGAATAGAAGATATTAGCGTGAATTTTGTTTACTCAAAAATAACATTGCAATCTGATTTAAGTGATATAGATGAAGTAGTTGCAACAATTGCAGATAAGATTGAGCCAGGAGTTATTGTTACTCCAATCGTAAAAGACACTAAATTGCCAAAGCAGTTGCATCTAAAAAAAGAATCTACATGTGGTGATGGTTGTGAAATTAAAGATAACCATGATCATGAACATAGCGATAATGATTTTAATAAGTTTTATTTTTTAGGATTAGGATTGTTTGTAGCGCTAATATTTGCTGAAACTTCAATTTATACAACAATACTTTGGTTAGTGGCATACTTATTGATTGGTAATGAAGTATTATTGAAAGCCTTTAAGGGAATTAAGAATAAGCAAATGTTTGATGAGAATTTCTTAATGGCTATAGCGACGATTGGAGCAATGGCCATAGGCGAATATGCAGAGGGGATTGCGGTTATTCTTTTCTATCAAGTTGGAGAGTATTTCCAAGATAGAGCAGTAGAAAAATCGAAATCATCAGTTACATCATTGATGAATCTATCAGTTAAGGAAGCAAATGTATTAATCAATAATCAAGTAATTGTTAAGAAAGTAGAAGAAGTATCAGTTGGGCAAGTATGTGTCGTACAAGTTGGGCAACAAGTTCCTCTTGATGGGGTCATTGTCTCTGGCGAAAGCTATGTAGATACATTTAGTCTAACTGGAGAATCTGTGCCTAGGCGTGTTCAACAAGGTAATGAAGTCATGGCTGGTTTCATTAATAAAGATAAGATAATTCATGTGCAGACTACAAAATCCTATGAAAATAGTGCTGTTGGTAGAATCCTAGATTTAGTAGAAAATGCTGCTAGTAAGAAATCACATACAGAGAAGTTTATTACAACATTTTCTCGTTATTATACTCCAATCGTTGTTGGTTTAGCACTAGTTGTTGCTTTCATCGTGCCTATAGTGTTAAAAGAACCAATTCAAGATTGGGTTTATAAGGGGTTAGTATTCTTGGTAGTGTCTTGTCCATGTGCACTAGTATTATCCGTACCACTTAGCTATTTCGCTGGTATTGGTCGTGGTAGTAAGGATGGAATCTTAGTAAAAGGTGGAAATTATCTTGAAGCATTAGAAAAGATTGATACTGTTGTATTTGATAAAACTGGAACAATCACTAAAGGGAACTTTAAAGTTGTGGAAGTTAAAAGTGTTTTACTTGATGAAAAGGATTTTATGGAAAAGGTAGTATTAGGAGAAATGAATAGTCATCATCCAATTGCGAAATCGATTATCGATTATGCAAAGTTAGATAAAATGGATGTCACTAGAATAACTGACTATCATGAGGTAGCGGGAAAGGGGATTGAAGTAAAGGTTGATAAGGACCAACTATTGCTAGGAAATATTGCTTTGATGCAAACGATTGATATTGAACCACTAAAACCATTACAATATGGATCTGTTATCCATGTGGCAATCAATAAGCAGTATGCAGGGTATATAGTAGTTGCTGATGAGATTAAAGATGAAAGTATTGAAACTATTAATGGACTTAAGAAACTTGGTATTAATACTGTTATGCTTACAGGAGATATTAAAGAGACTGCCTTGTCAATTGGTAATAAAGTTGGTATAGATATAGTTAAATATGAATTACTACCAGATATGAAAGTATCAGAATTCGAGCAACTAGGTGATAGAGTAGCTTTTGTTGGCGATGGGATCAACGATGCTCCTGTACTCACTAGAGCTAATGTTGGAATCTCTATGGGCGGACTTGGTAGTGATGCTGCCATAGAAGCTAGTGATATAGTGTTAATGGATGATAAATTATCTAATGTCGTAACAGCAATTAAACTAGCTAAAAGGACAAAAACTATAGTTTGGGAAAACATTATATTTGCATTAGGTATTAAAGTAGTTGTATTAATTCTTAGTGTATTTGGTGTTGCCAATATGTGGATAGGCGTATTTTCTGATGTGGGTGTAGCATTGCTATGCGTATTAAATGCAATTAGGTTACTAAGAGTAAAATTATAAGTTGCTATTTATCAAAAAAACTAAATATATGGGAAGGCATCTAATACCTATTAGGTGCTTTAATTTTATTCAAAAGATATTTATACTTTAAAATTATTAGAATAAAAGCAAATATTTTACGGTCTAGACAGTCTTTTTAGAATAAAGTATAATCATGATAGGGGTGATTGTATGAAATATATACTATCAATAGATCAAGGAACAAGTTCAACAAGAGCTATTTTATTTAATAAAACAGGAGAAGTTGTAGCAGTGTCGCAACAAGAGATTACACAATACTATCCTGCATTCGGCTATGTAGAACATGATCCGCTACAAATTTATGAATCTGTATTACAAGTAGTTAATAGTTTATTTGTCGATGGTAAAGTTAAACCAGAAGATATTGCTGGAATAGGAATTACTAATCAAAGGGAGACTACTGTTGTCTGGGATAAAAGGACTGGATTACCAATTCATAATGCAGTAGTTTGGCAATCTCTTCAGTCACAAGACATATGTGATGGGTTGATTAATCAGGGATATCAAAAGATGATCAAAGATAAAACTGGCTTAATCATCAATCCATATTTTTCCGGGACAAAGATCAAATGGCTATTAGATAATGTTTCTGGAGCGAGAGATAATATTGAGAACTTACTGTTTGGAACAATTGACACTTGGTTAATTTGGAAATTAACTGGTGGAGTTGTACATGCAACAGACTATTCAAATGTTTCTAGAACAATGCTTTATAATATTTATGAGTTAGATTATGATCAAGAGATATTAAATTTATTAGATATTCCAAAAACAATGCTACCTGAAGTTAAAGATTCAAGTGGAATCTTTGGATATACTGATGCGACATTAATAAATGGAATCCATTTTAGAACTCCAATCTGTGGAGTAGCGGGAGATCAACAAGCTTCTCTTTTTGGCCAAACATGTTTTGACAAAGGGGATGCTAAGAATACATATGGAACTGGATGTTTTATGTTAATGAACACAAAAGAACCAGTTATCTCTAATAATGGTTTATTAACAACGATTGCTTGGGGTATAAATGGCGAAGTTGAATATGCTCTAGAGGGATCAGTATTCATTGGTGGAGCAGCAATTCAATGGCTTAGAGATGGTTTAAAAATTATTGAAAAGGCTGGAGATTCGCAAGCGATTGCGTTATCTGTTGAAGATAGCAATGGTGTATATGTCGTTCCAGCTTTCGTTGGGTTGGGAACTCCATATTGGGATGATGAAGTAAAAGGGAGCATGTTTGGCTTAACTCGTGCTACAACATCTGCCCACATTGTTAGGGCAACACTAGAAGCGATTGCATATCAGTGTAAAGATGTTTTTGAAGTTATGAAACAAGAAGCGAGAATTCCGATGTCTGTTTTATCAGTCGATGGAGGAGCGACGGCAAACGATTTCTTGATGCAATTTCAAAGTGATATTCTAAATGTCAAAATAACTAAACCAAGAGTACAAGAAACTACTGCTTTAGGAGCAGCGTATTTAGCTGGTTTAGCAGTGGGTATTTATCAAAATAAAAATGAAATCAAGAAAAATCATTTCATCGAGCAAAGTTACAACGCAAATATGGCTGAAGACTATAGAAATAAAATTTATGAAGGATGGGGAAAAGCGATTGGTGCTACCAGAGCTTTTAAATAATAGCATGAAAAAATATTTAAAAAGTAATATAGAAATATTTGTAGCATTGATATGTATAGCACAATTTCTAGTTATCGCATTATTTATATTAAATGATGGATTTAAAAGTTTCGATGAAAACGTATATAGTATTTTTTCAAAGCATATAACTGAAGGCAATACAATAATTGCCAGGATAGTATCTGATACAATGTCTACAGTAGTATGTATTATCATTACAGCATTATGTCTATATTTAATTAAGAATAAAAGAATTGGATATCTAGTTACTATTAACTTATTACTAATACACTTAGAAAATGAGATAATTAAGATTATATTTGCACGACCTAGACCAATAGTGAATCCATTGATTCATATGGATGGCTGGAGTTTTCCTAGCGGACATGCTATGAAAGGGATAGCGTTTTATGGTTTATTCATATTTCTAATTTATAAATATATGAATAATATCAAAGGAAATATTCTACTAATTTGCATACCAATATTAATAGCTGCAATTGGTTGTAGTCGTGTTTATCTAGGGGTTCACTATCCAAGTGATGTATTAGCTGGGTGGACACTAGGATTAGCTCATTTAATGCTGTTCTATCATGTATTTATGAAAAAGAAATTTGATGTGAAATTATTTCGTAAAATCTACAAAAAATAATGTTTTTTTCAATATATTGGTGTAGAATATAACTATAAAGGAGGAATTGATATGAAATTAATTATTGCAATTGTGAATAACGATGATAGCGGAGTCGTATCTTCTTCATTACTAAAAGCTGGCTTTTTCTCGACTAAACTATCAACGACTGGGGGATTACTGAAAAAAGGTAATACAACTTTCCTAATTGGAACAGATGATGATAAAGTAGAAGAAGCTGTATCAATTATCAAAAAATATTCTCGTAAGAGAACAGAATTAACACCAACGCTTCCAGCAATGGAGACGAGTGAAATGTTTACACCAATTCTGGCAGAAGTAACAGTTGGTGGAGCAACGGTATTTGTAGTTGATATTGAAAAATTTGAAAAGATGTAAAAATAACTAGTGCCTGTAAAGACACTAGTTTTTGTATGTCGATAAATTAATGAGTTCTTTAGCTCCTAGAAAAGTCATGAATCTCTTTATAGCAAGATCAGTTTGCTTATATAAGGATTTGGTTAGTTTTGTATCATGTTCCCACCACCAATTATAAAGTATAAATTCTTTAGTTTTCCGATTATATTTAGCTTCAAAGCGACCAACAAAAGTATCTTTGTAAAGTACGGGTATAACATAATATCCATATTTTCTTAACGTTTCAGGCTTATATACTTCCCAAACATAGTCAAAATCAAATATCTCCTTAACGAAATCACGATCCCATAATACATTATCTAGTGGGGCAATAAACATTACTTGCTCTTTATAATTAATTTGATCTATAGTTACTAAAGTTTGATAATTTTCAAGAGAAATATAGTAGTTATATTTACTACCAATGATATTAATCAATATTAATAATCCTTCATCAACTAATTCCTTAATTAACTTATTGCGCTCTTGCGCATTACTTGTAAATTTTGTTTGATATACGATGCTTGAACGGCTCCAGTAAAGCCCAATACTATTAATTTTACGTAGTAAATATAACTTTATCCATTCTTTAAAGTTATCATTATATGGAAACTCTTTATGTAATAGTTCTTGTGGATAGAGATTTTCAATTAAATCATATTGCTTCACTGCATTTTTTTTATTAGCGATAGCTAATACTCCAGTGTTATATAAATAATCTAGCGCTACACTAGATAGCTTATTACTACCCCAATTAGAACTACCAGATGATGAGGATTTTAGGTCATGAGGGTATGTTGGACCATTTTGTGTTACATAGGATAATACGTCATCAATCATGTCTAAAGCATTTGTAGTATTACGATATTGCATTGTCTTGATGGCATTATTTTTTTGACGCTCGCGAATAGGTTTCATAAAAGGATAGTCACTTATAGGATAAATAGACATCTGCTTATCCCACCCATCAATCAACAATCTATCTTTATACAATAACTCATTAAGCATAGTTTCTTGGTAGTTCTTGATACGAGATTGGAGAACTAAATCAGCATTTCTTGCAATAATAGTTAATGGATCATATTGAATACAACCAACGCGATCGAAATATTCCATAACTCCTTCTTTTTTGTTAAAAATAGGTGCTAATAATCCTTGGTAGTATAAAAGGAATTTTTTTACTTGGCTCTTAGAGAAAAGTGTTATCATAGTGTCCATAAATGCTCTCCTTTAATTGTTATTATATCATGAAAATACTATTTATTAGATAATTTGTAGTTGCCAAATAATACTAATCAATTAATTAAGATATTTATCGAAATCGCTTTCTATCTTTATTGTGGTAAGGTATAATTTAAGTAATAGAAAAGTCTTTCGGTAATATGTCAAGAGAAGAAAACTAAGTAAAATAAAAAACTTCCAACATGAAGTAATGAATTGGGCACAGTAAAAACAAAAGCCATATTTGGCTAAAAAATTTAGGGTAAACCTAAATTATGAAGTTA
>JAVBUP010000042.1:0-16312 GCA_031555175.1 Coprobacillaceae bacterium | reverse complement strand
TCTTTATCCTTTCGAATCCAGATAAAGAATTCATTTTGAAGTAAAGAATAAACTTTTTAAAACTAAGATAAATTAGTTCTTTTTGTCATGCAATAAATATTTCTCATTTATCACTTGACTTCCTCATAGTTGGTCTCCTCTTCTATATATTTAATTAAATGATTCAAATTCGTTGATCTATATTTACGAGCAAGAAATACTATTTCCTTATCATCTAGGCTAACCAATGAATTGTAGTCTATCCTTAAATCATTAAATAATGTATTCTTAAATTCTTTGTAACCTCGAATTTGCTTTATACCATATAACTTATCACATAATGCTTTCTCAGGTGAAGCTATTAAATAAGTGTACCCCGATTCCTCATGAATATTTATTCCAAATGAATAAACTTCCTTTGGAACATCTCGATATATGTAATTTCCAAATTGTGTATTAAACCTCTTAGTCTTATTCTTATTATAAGTTGCTGCTGTATAAGTATATACACTTTCTGGTATTAGATTGTAATAAGCTAAAGCATAATCAAATGATAAATATGATGGACCATATATATATGCAGATAGAAAATGACCCGGAGTATTCTTATCCGTTTCATATAAACCATTGACTATTGGAAAATATTTTCCTTCATTAACAAGCCTTTTAATTTTAGCATGTGGATTAATATAATTGCTGTATTCTTGTAAAAGTTGAGAAGTTGTCTTAATCATGTTTATTCCCTCCATATAATGCAATTATATAGCATTTATTGGAGTAAATCAACAATTATATGCTCGAATTATCCATTTTAGTAAGATCTCTCTAAAGCGCAAACAAAAAAAGAACTCCTAAGAGTCCTTGAGTTTTAAAATGGGGCGATCGAAGGGAATCGAACCCTCGAGTGTCAGAGCCACAATCTGATGTGTTAACCACTTCACCACGACCGCCATGTTTGCCTTTTTATCAGCAATAGTTATTATATAAGAAAAAGGCTTTTTTGTAAAGCCTTTTTGGTTATTTGTTGTAGATTGATTAGCGATGATGAGGTGGTCTTTGGATAACCTCTTTTTTAGTTTCTTGCCCTTTACACAATTTCATAATTATAGTTTCAAGTGATAGATAGATAGCTATTACTATTAGTTCTATAAATATATATTTTAAAGCAAATCTAGTATCACTCTCGATATGATTAAATAATAAATAATATTCATTATGGATATATATAAGTGCTAAAGCACTTATTATATATGTTACTATTACATCTTTAATATAGTGAACTATCATTTCAAGTATTCCTAGATATTTAAAGAATAATCCTTTTCTAATAGCACTTGGTATGACAGGAATTAGAAATAAACAAATAAATGCAATCATATTTTCACCTCTATACTATGATGTGTTATTTATTTGTTTATATAAGCAAAAAAGATAAAACATGTTTATCTTTTGTGTAAGTTTTAGAAATAAAATTGAGATGGATTGCTGTAATCGTAGTTGTTTATTGGTAAGTTGTTTTGAATCATGTTACTAGGATAATCTGGTTCAATACGGTTATCATCATAGCCCGCGATTAAAACTGGAACTAATAGTCTTTGATTCATTAATAATTTGGAATCATTTTTTAAGTTATTCATATACATGATATATTCTGGTTTAGTATTAAACATCTTACTGATTTTCCATACATTATCTCCAGGTTCCACCACATAAACAAATATTTCACCAACTTTTTCAATTTTCTTTCGCATATAATCTGGTTGCATAAAATTATTGTACATATTTATTCCTCCTACAAATAAAATATGTAGGCATTCTAATTATGTACGGGCTTTTGCCTATTTAGATTGTTTTGCTAGAGCATCTTGTGCTGCTCTTTGCTCTGCTTTTTTCTTACTACTTCCTTTACCATATCCTAAACGGATATCACCCATCATAGCTGATACTTCAAATAACGGAGCATTACTAGGACCACTTTGTGATATTAATTCATATGTAACAGTTTGTCTAGTATCCGCTTGAACTAGTTCTTGAAGTTTAGTTTTATAATCAGTTATATCGACACTATCAAGGTGTCCTATATGTGGATATACAACTTCTTCTAACAGCTCTTTTACATAATTGGCACCAGCATCAAGATATAAAGCACCAACAAATGACTCAAACATATTTGCTAAAACTGAGTCACGATCACGTCCACCATTTTTCTCTTCACCATAGCCTAGAAACATCAACTCTCCAAAATTCAGACTTCTAGCAAATCTTGCTAATGATTCTTCACGAACCAATTTTGCTCTTAATGTTGTAAGTTGTCCTTCTGGATAATTTGGAAATAGTTTATAAATATATTCGGATACCAATAGTTGTAATACCGCATCCCCCATAAACTCTAATCGCTCATAATCTCTAATCTTATCTGCACTTTCATTAACATATGATGTATGTGTAAATGCTTCTTTATAGATATTAATATTGTTGTACTTAACATTTCTCTTCTCCAAGAATTCTATAATTTCCACAATTAGATTCCTTCCTTCATTTTGCCACAAACATCACTTTCAATCATATGCCTCATTAATTTTAAAGCGTTATAGAATGAATATGCATCGCTACTTCCATGTGCTTTGACTACTGGACTTGTTAATCCAATTAATAGAGCTCCACCAGTCGCTTTATAATCAAACTTTGATTTCATAGCATTTAGATGTTTCATCGCTAAAACTGCCCCAAGTTTACTTAATAAACTTGCTTTAAAAGCATCTTTAAACATTGTGCTAACTACTTTTGCAGTTCCTTCAGCTGTTTTTAGTGCAATATTACCAGAGAATCCATCTGATACAATAACATTAGCTTCAGATGTCAGAATGTCTCTACCTTCAATATTACCGATAAAATTAAGATTTGATTCTCTTAATAAAATATTAGTTTGTTTGTGCAACTCATCACCTTTTTTATCCTCAGCACCATTATTTAATAATGCTACTTTAGGTTCTTTAATTCCTTTAACTGCTTTACAATATAAGTTAGCCATTTTAGCAAATTGAATAAGCTGTTCAGGAGTATTCTCGTTACTAGCGCCAACATCTAATATCTCTACACCTTTACCATCATAAGTCGGAAAATTAGCCATTAAGCCTGGTCTATCTACTCCTTCTATTTTATCTAATAATAAGACAGCACTTGATAAAAATGCTCCTGTAGACCCACTAGAAACAACACCTTGGGCATTACCTTCTTTAACAAGATTGACCGCTCTAACCATACTTGAGTCTTTCTTTCTTCTAACAGCCATAACCCCATCTTCCATTGTCATTACATCTGTAGTTGCAACTATTTCAATATTAGGGCAGTTTACAACACTAGCACCAATTTCATCAATATTTCCAAATAAGTATATATACACATCTTTATAATCATTCACAAATTTTTTGGCGGCTTCAACGACAACACTACTTCCATTATCTCCACCCATTGCATCTACTGCGATTTTAATCATACTAACACCTCTTTTTCTTGTATATTATATCACAATATCTTTACATTATATATTAATCATTTTTATCAATTACTCGTTCTAAAAATATCTTATCTACAAATGTTCCTTTCACTTCAGCTTTTTCCATTCTTAGTTTATTGATATCAGCAAAGGTTACATTCTTAACTTCTAAAATTGCCAGATATACTTCTAGTATGTCACACAATTCCTCAGCATTATCATCAATAATAAACTCATTAACTTCTTCATTCAGCTTTTTATAAAGTTCTCTTTTATACTCATCATCTTGAAGTATCCTAGTTACTGGTATTTCATGTTGATCCAGTATTGCTTGAGGAATTTTGCTCCTAACTAATTTATTGTATATACGCATAGTATTACCCCATATATTCTATATTACTTGCTATTTTTACTTCTAAATATTTCATAATTCTTGAAAAATCATCACTATTAATACTGCCTTCAATGATCTCCTTAGCATCATTTCGCGCTGCTTCCAAAATATTGAAATCCGCAAAGATGTCTGCTAATAGAAATGTCGGTAATCCAGATTGACGGTGACCTAGCACTTCCCCTGGACCACGCAGTTGTAAGTCATAATTTGATATTTCAAACCCATCGGTTGTTGAGGCAATAAAATTTAATCTAGCTTTGGCTTCTTCAGTATCCGAATTACTAAGCAAATAGCATTTACCTTCTTCTGTTCCACGCCCAATGCGACCACGCAGCTGATGTAGTTGACTTAAACCAAAACGTTCAGCATCATATATTACCATCATATTCGCATTAGAAACATCGACTCCGACTTCAATAACTGTTGTCGAGACTAATATTTGAATCTTATTATCCCTGAAATCGGCCATAACCATTTCTTTTTCTTCATCAGACATTTTTCCATGCAATAACCCTACTACATAGTCATTATGAAAATACTTTCTCATCCCTTCATAGATACTAACCGCATCTCGTGATGCCAAGACTTCACTCTCTTCAATTAATGGGCATATGACATATATCTGCCCATTTTGTTGCAAGTAAGCAGTCGCCTCATCAAGGATTGGTTTCATAGATTTTGCTTTTATATATGTTGTTTGTATCGGCACTCGACCCATTGGCATAGTCTTAATGGTTGAGATATCCATATCACCAAATAACGATATTGCCAAAGTTCGTGGAATTGGTGTAGCACTCATTAATAAGAAATCTACTTTAGTTCCTTTATCTTTTAACATCTTACGCTGATTAACTCCAAAACGATGCTGCTCATCAGCAATGACTAATCCTAATCTACTAAATGTAACTTTCTCTTGAATTATTGCGTGAGTACCTACTAAAATATCTATCTCATGGTTTTTTAAGCGAGTATAAATACTTTGCTTATCTTTAATAGATAAACTCCCAGTTAATAATTCTATTTTCAACGATGTATTTTTAAATAGCTTTGTTAATGAAGTGTAATGTTGTTTGGCTAAAATTTCTGTTGGAGCCATCATAGCTCCTTGATATCCTGCTAATGCATTAGCGTATAACCCAATACTTGCGACAACTGTTTTACCAGAACCAACATCGCCTTGCAACAAGCGATACATCACTTGATTATCACTTAAATCAGTTAATATTTCTTCAATACTAGTTTTTTGATCAGGAGTTAATGGAAATGGTAGATTGTTAATAAAAGTTGATATTTCATACCTATCAAAGTCTTTTCTTATACCAACCTCTACGTCATGGACTTGATGTTTTAGATACTGCATTACTAATTGAAAACGTAAAAATTCTTCATACTTTAAGTGACGATAACTATGCTTGATATCCTTCTCATCACGAGGATTATGAATACAAAATAACGCTTGATATCGATTTACTAAATGATACTTATCAATAAACTTCGCAGGTATGAAATCATCTATTTGCTCCCTATACATGGTCAACGCTTTATTAATAATTGATTGCATTGTTTTGCTTGAAATACCATCTGTAAGTCGATAAACCGGATAATATGAGGTTGCTTCTTCTAACGATTTAAGTTTGATGTCACTAGCTGTTATGCTTCTTTTGTTTATATCACATTTACCAACAACAATTATTTCTTTTCCCACATGTAGATGTTGCATTAGAAATTGTCTATTAAATATTGTAACAGAATAAACTACATCTTCTATTGATACATCTAGACTTAATCTTGTTAATCCTTTGCGAATGTAAAACATTCTTGGTTGAGTTACTATTACTCCTTGTGCTGCTATCTTATTATCAGTATTTGATGGCATAGTTACTTCAATATGATCATAGCGATATGGATAGAATGTAAGCAAGTCATTTACATTATAAATATCTAATCTATGAAGTTGCTCTAATCTCTGTTTAGAAATCTTTAATGTCTCTATTTTTATATCCTCTAGCATTCTATCACCACCTAGCAATATTATAAGCGAATTAGAAGCAAAAGAAAAGAACACCCCTTGAGTGAAGAGATATTCTTTTAAATTTATACCCTTATTGACTTGAATGTTACTTTTGATGCTTTAAGAAGTAATGCAATTAATACTATATAAGCAAATAGCATAATTAATATATTATGTCCACCTCGTATCAAGTTCACCATATCCAAACCAATAAACTGTAGATATGGTATATCAAAATATCTTGGTACAAAATAAATTATACCTGATAAGGCAGTTAATGATAAAAATGTCATAATTGTATTTTTCATTTTTAAAGATATGAAATTGTATAATACGACCATGAAAATTATCTGCACAATTAGCATTAATATAATGCTTGGCAAATAATGTAACATAGATACCCATTCACCATTATTGATAAAATATGGGTAATCTATACTCCCCAATCCATTCCTAATAATATGATAGATATATAGAAATATAGTAGAAAACATGACTATTGGTATAACAATTATTATATCTGCTACCATCTTTGAAATCCAAATTGAATCATCTGGTAACGGTTCAAACAATAATGTTTTTATTGTTCCATCTTCAATCTCTCTACCATATGAGCTAGTTATAGCTACTATGAGTACGATAATAAGTATGAGTGGTAATCCCTCTTTCAAATATATAAACAAGAAATTACTTCCATTCATATTTAAGTCTTCATAAATATATGGAATATTGTTGTCTATCATATATTTATACTTATCAATAACTTCTTGAGACTCACCTCTTAACTGAGCAACTTCCATACGATACATAAGATTTGTATCCCAGTTACCAATCAAAATATTTACGGATAACCTATCTAGCGCATCTGATAAACTCTGCAAGTATTTTTTATGTTCCAAAGCCTCAGTGATATCAAGTCCTTGCTCCATTAAACGTTCAATTTCACTTTGAGCTTGATTAGCTTGGGAAAATGCATCCAAACGAAGCATTAATACCTCATTAGATTCTTGACTATAGTTTCTTTTGTCAAATTGTGTTTTCATCGCGCTATATGCAAGTGATAACACAATAGTAGTAATTAATAATAGAAGAATTTTATTTTCTTTCAATCGTTTTCGAAGTTCAAATTTAACCATCAACATGATTATAAACCGTATTATATATTTCTTCAGTATCTTCTTCTATTTTTCTTATTGAAATAAGGTCAATATCCTTATCAAATATTAACTTAATTATGTCACCTAATTTTCTCGTTTTTTCTATTACAACTTCTAGACAGTCGTCTTTAAGATTAACTACCTCGTTTTGCGATAAAACAGCAAATCCCTTTTCATTGTCGTTTAGATATAAGTGGTATTTATCCTTATCACTTTCTGTTTTCGTCTGTATATCAACTATTTTACCATCTTTAATAAAGATTATTTTATCACATATTTTCTCTATTTCAGCCAAATTATGCGAAGAGAAGAAAATAGTTTTGCCCTCTTCTTTGCAAAGGCGTTTCAAAAGATTTCTAAGTTCTATAACTCCACTTGGATCTAAACCATTTGTTGGCTCATCCAAAAGTAAAACTTTTGGATCCGCTAGCAAACACATAGCTAAACCAAGTCTTTGCTTCATTCCCATTGAATATTTTCCAGCTTTTTTCTTAATATAATCTCTCATATTCAAAGTATTAATAATACTTTCGATGTCTGCCTTATTTCTATGTCTTGATTGCGCAATAAATTTTAAATGATCCATTCCTGACAAATATGGATAAAGCCCAGGTGCTTCAATTACCGCAGCTATTGAACTTATCGCTTTTTTTCTATCCTTTACAACATCAATTCCTAAAATCTCGATAGTTCCCTCTTCTTGAGTAATTAAATTACAAATTGTTTTTAGCGTAGTTGACTTCCCAGCACCATTCGGCCCAACAAACCCAACGATTTCTCCTTCTTGCAATGAAAAGGAAATATCATCAAGAATTAGTTTCTTTGAAAATGATTTCTTTATATGATTTACTTTTAATGCTTCCATAATACTTCCTCCTTTAAACCGTAATATCTCGTTTTTTAACGATATACTTTGCTACTATCCAAATAATAACTGTAGCTATAATTAATACTAAAGCCCCATTAACTAAATATATGCCCATATTTCTATTGTACATCATGATTCCTTTTGAACTAAGGTATGGAGCATAATCCCGGTTCATCTTTTTATATTCGAAGATATTAATCAACCCAAATAACGCTATGATGGGATTACCATAAGTGAATGGATTAATATGATTCCATGCTGCATTGAAATAAAATTGGAACTGACAATAATACATAATGATAATGCCTGCTGCAGCTGATGCTATTACTAAAAATTTATTCTTTAAGAATAGATAAATTGTGTGAGCAATTGAAGATAAAAATATGCAATATAATAATTGAAATAATAAGATTAATGCCATGAATATATAACCCGGTACAGCCTTAACCATTGGTCTTCCATAGCTTGTATAAGTTTTTCCCAATGATATAAGATATGGCATGTTTAGATCAGTAAAAGATGTTGTAAAGCCATAATACAAATATGCCCCTAGCGATGCAATCGCTATACCAATAAAAGAGTATAATCCCGAAGCCAATATCTTATACAGCACTACTTTAAACACTGATGGTGAGAATGACAACATAGCCTTATCATGTACATTTGTAAATAAACAAATGAATATGATTATGAATAAGGGAATAATCAAAAAACTATTGTCAAAGATTGACTGTAAATAGTAATTAAATGACGTCCCACCTAAGGTTAAATTCATATCTTTTTCTTCTATACTACCATCAGCACTTTTACTTACCGATATATTCTTTTCAGCTATATAATCCAAATATGTGAACCCTATATAGTTATCATAAACATAGCTAAGCGTATAAGATTCCTCCATTGCTAATTCAGCAATATCTCTCTTATATTCGATGAATGTTTGAAAATCTCTATTAATCGCGGCATTACAAGCCTTAATTTGTAAATCAGGCTGACTGAACCAATCCCATTGATTACAATTCGTCTCGGAATTCATTATCTTATATTCAAAAATAGTATTACCATAGTTACCTGTTAATGGAACTGCTATACTATCACTTGATGATAAGATAACCCCTAGTAAAATAATAAACAATAATGATATACGTTGCTTTAATAACTTCTTCATTTCAAACCTGAACATAACTATCTCCCCTTTCTATAGAATAAATATAAAACAAATTGATAATAAAAAAATCAATCCACAGCAAGACAGAAACTTTTGTAAGAATAATTCTCTCTTTATGAGATGCGAATTCATTTACTCTTTGTACTGTCTTTAGTGTATTGACTATAACTTCATTATTCTTTCCCCAAAAGAATATGAACTATGTTTACGATTAAGTTTTATAATATTTCTATTTAGTTTCAGATAGTATACTTAAATAACTGTTAAGTGTCAACATATTTTCGACATTTTATTAGTGATTAATCTTTATTTATATTAAAAATTTCAATTTACAATAAAAAATACTCTTACGAGTATTTAAATTGGGATATTATATTCAGACATCAATGCTTCCCATTCTGCCATATTAGTACTTATCCCAGTACAAATAAAGGCAATGCCTTTAGTTGTACCAAGCAGTTTAGTAATGTGTGGAATAAAGCGTTTTGCCTCTTCAATTGTGTAACAGAATACTTGTAATAAGCATCCAGCATTATGGATTTTTTTATATACATCGTCCCAAATTGGATCATCTAGTGGTTTAGCTCCAGCGCCATTAATCCATTGTATGCCTTTAAAACCACATTCTAGAATACGATCTAAATGCTTAACAGCACCTGGACCATCCAAATGATAAAATGAACGTTCAATTAGAGACACTTCCTTTTTTAATGTATCAAATATAAACTCATCAAATTGCTCAGGTCCAACCATACAGCAGAAATCACATTGGGAAATAAAGAATGGCTTTTGAGATAAAAGTGTAATCCATCCTGTATATCCCATGACCTTATTTACATCTATCAACCTAATCATCTCATTATATGCTTTTTCATAGGCAATATATATATCATCGTTTAATCTTTTTACTTCATCTGGATCATCATATAAATCTAACAATGAATTATTTGCACCACGCATTGATTCTACAATATCCATCATACCACCAAGATTTGCTATTCCTAAAGCTATATCTTTCCCATATCTATTTTGAAATGCCTTAATCAAATCTAATGAGCGTCTATAAAGCCACTGTGTATCCAATAACTCTGGGTGAATATCAGCTAACTCCTTCCCCTCAAGTTCTTTAAACCAAATTGTACCATGCTTGATATCTATATTATATTCTTGCCCAAGATATGCTCCCAGTACTCCAGTACTACGCATATAGAAATGAGGAAATGCATCTCCTAAATATTTAATCCCATCAAGTGATTCAAAATACTTATTCGCTACCTCTTCTGGGCTTACATTCTTATCGTATACCATATCTAGTAATTGCCCTCTAGACAATGTATGTGGCTTAGTTACATCATAAAGATATACTTGCATAATAGAACGTTCTAATTCATTGTTCCACCACGCCTCACCATCATTTATTAGCTGTAGTCTTTTACTCTCATCCATCATATCTCTCTCCCCTTATTATTGAGATTGCTACATCTGCACATGTAGCTGCATCATCTGTATAATAATCAGCCCCAATAGACTCACAGTAATCTTGATTAACTGGTGCCCCACCAATCATTACTTTGATGTTTAACCCTTTTTCTTTAACTAACTCTACTACTTTTTTCATTTCAGGCATTGTTGTTGTTAACAAAGCCGAACAGCAGATTATATTGGCATTATTATTAATTGCCTCTTCTATAAACCTTTCTGCTGGTATATCTATCCCTAAATCAATAACCTTAATACCTTTCCCCTCAAGCATAATTCTCACTAAATTCTTTCCGATATCATGAAAATCTCCTTGTACTGTACCTAAAATGACTACACCACTCTCATTATCTTGTCCTTCTTGTAAATATGGTTTTAATACCTCAATACCCTTATTCATCGCGCGAGCTGCAACTAATACCTCTGGTACAAAAACTTCTTCATTTTTGAATTTCTCACCAATTATTCCCATGCCCTCTAATAATGAATCTGCAAGAATCTGTTTAGCTGGTATTCCAATTAAAATTGCTTTTTCTACTAACATTACTACATCTTTGGCTCTTCCTTTTTGCAATAAATCACTTATTTCATTCAAAATTTCCATGTGTTTCTCCTTTTATTTTTATTACCTCATCAAAATCTTCGCTTTGTATAATTTCATCGGTAAGAATCATTAATTCGCTGCTATTTAAATTCAATATTTCGAACAGCATATCTTTATTACCGATAATTACTTCGCAATCATTATAGTATTTACTTTCATCTTCTAAATTCATTGAAATATAAACACTGGGTTCAACCGCTAATTTATCAACTAAATAGTTAAGTGTTTCTTCATCATAGATTTCCTTCCATTTAGCTATTTGCTTTGGATCAACCCATAATGAATTTGATTCTTTAAGTGATAAACAGCTCCAACTTGTAGATAAGCGATCTTTAAATAAAGTTTTATATCGCCCCTTACTACCTAACAGCACAGCTAAACAATCATGTACTTTGACAATATAAACTGGTATGGTTCTTGGCCTTAATCCCAATAACACCCCTCCACATAGTCCATATAATATAATTATTTTATCATACGTAACGCTTATATCAATTTCTTGCTGGATTAGTGAGGCAAGTCTTTTGGGTTGGCTATGTTGATTTATTTCCAAATATACTATGTCAATATTACTCACATTTAAACCATTAATATATGGCTCAAACACTCCACATGAGATAACCTTTATCATATTTCAAATCCATCTAATAAAGCATCTTCAAAGTCTGGGTGTAAAGCCAAATCGATGTAATAACAGTTAGTTGCTATCTTGTCAAATCGTTCGATATCATCGTTAAACAATGCTACTATTGCCCCACTTAATGAACTATTTGCTACAGTAATTATTTTGTTTTGATATTCTTGTGGTATTATCCTTAATAAGATCAAATCCTCCACTGCCAAATGAGTGCCCAGACCCCCAGAAATATATATTTTATCTACTGGTTTATTATCCAATATTAACAACAAACCAGTTTGAATAGCAGCTTTAGCTAATATAAAACTTTGGATATCTTTTTCGGTTATCGAAATATCTTCAGTTATGAAAAACTCTTTGGTTGATGTGGTAGATCTACCTCGTCCATCAATAAGCCCATTTCTTCGCAGTGTAGCAATCATAGAAACAATTCCACTACCACAGATGTTAATCGGATCAGTGTTTCCAATTGTCTCATATTTAAACATTCCATCACTATAGCCTACATAAGTAATGGCGCCACTAATACTTGGTCCTCCACACTTCATTCCCACTCCTTCAAATGCTGGACCAGCAGCGGTTGATGTTGTATACATCTTGTTTTTATTACCAAAGAAAATCTCACCATTTGTACCAAGATCAATTAATAAATTATTTTCCTCAGATTGATCTAAATTACAGGCTACGATTCCCGAGACAATATCAGCTCCTAAGAATGCCGCAACATGTGGGAGAGTCACAATCTCAAACTCAGTTAAGTTGGGAAATGTATCTTTAGAACTAAAACATAGACTTCCCTTTTGTGGAATAGTAAATGGGATTTGCCCAAGAGTGTGCAATGGCAAATCTAAAAATGTGTGCATCATAACAGTATTAGCACTAACAACCATCTTGTTTATTTGCAATCTGCTATCATAAATTTCTTGCTCAATTACCTCTATCAATGCCTTATGAAGTTGATGCTTTGTGTCGTTTGTATCAAAAGTAATTCTTGCAATTACATCACTGCCAAAGCTGGCCTGTGGATTATATAGAGAACTAGTCCTTATGCATTTGGCATCCTTCATATCAAAGTATTTTAATACAATTGTCGTTGTTCCGATATCTATCGCCATCCCAATTCCAGACCTACTTGTATCATCTAATTTTGATAGTATGACAACTCCTTCTTCAATACCCTCACTTAAGTTACTGTATCTATATACATCATTTTTGTCATATTCGTGGCAACAAGCCAGTCTAACTCCATTATTTAGTTCCTTCTCAGCCAAATGCTTTCTTTCCTTTGCCGTGATATCCAAGATTCGATTATCTACAATTACTTTGCATTTACCACAATTACCTAATCCATTACAAGCAGCGTAAATTGGTATGCCGTATTCCTGAAAATGTTTAAGAATTGTTTTCATAGAACTCTTTACAAACATGCATAAAGGCTTCGATATTCTCCAGTTTAGATAACGGCGGTATATCACAACCAGATGATATAATAAAATTATCGTAGTTTTGCGTCTTGTACAATAAATCTTTAGTTACATTAGTAATTGATTCAACAGTACCATTTCTAAACTCTCCCGCTGGATCAATATTACCCATTATTACTCTATCATTTGGCATTTTATCTAATATGTCAGTTATATTAACTGCATTTCCAAAATGAAAGACTTTAATATTTGTGTTTATATATTGATCAATCATTTTTGGGGTATTGTTACCGCAATTATGATAAATTACTAAGAAATCATCATCTTGAACAGCGGTTACTATTTTATCAACATAATATGTTGAAAATACTTCTGATAAAGTTGGAGAGAGAATACCACCTAGTGGCTCAGCCATAACTACTCCATCTGCTCCCACTGCTTTATAAGCATCAATGTAGTTAATAATAAACTCTGTAACCTTTTCTAAAACAATATGGACCATCTCTGGTTCCTCATAGCAATAAATCATTGCCTCAGAAACATCTAATAATCTTCCAGCAAGTGAAAATGGACCAATAACTCCTGCAAGTACTGGTCGATCTGTTATTATTTCTTTGGACTTTCTAATTGCTTCTATATACGTTTTCGTTCTACCTGCACCTATATGTGGAACTTTCAAATTTTGGGCTTGTTCAAAACTACTAATAATACTTCCAATAACTGTCGGAACCTCATCACTATGAAATTTTACATTTGAGCCAAAGCATTCTGCTTCAACAGATAAATCCATTAATCCAAGTGCCGCTAATGAATCATATTTGTCTACTATTGCTTTCATGCAGTCTGCCTGAATATCTGCATCATACAACATATCTTCGACACTAATGTTAAGTAATTGGATGGCAGGAAAAGACAGTATTGGCATGGATTTCTTTTCTTTACGAATCTTACTTAACCATTCGTTCATATTCATGTTATCACCTCAACATTAGTATAATACCCAGATTATAAATTGTCTAGACAAAAAAACATATCTTACGATATGTTATTGTTCAAATTTGAAGGCATTACCATCATAGTAATCCTTTCCAGCATAGATAGTTTCTCCATCTACTATTGATATTATTGACAACATCATAATTGGTGCTCCCGTAGCTACTTCTAATAACTTAGCTATTTTGGTATTCGCTATACCAGCTTCGACAATTACTTTTCCTTCTCTAGTGTCCTTTTCAAAAACTACATTTTCTAATACTATATCATTCATTGACCTAGTTAAATCATAATTACTTAAGTCCTTGAAGCGTTTCTTTGGTAAGAAAATACGTTCGTAAACAATAGGTTTAGTTTCCGCATACTGAATTCGCTTTAAAGACCAAACTTCATCATTTGGTTCGACATTTAATAATGAATTTGCAACATGATGATCCTTTACAATTTTCAACTCTAATATTTTAGTTGTAATTTTTCCATACTCTTCATTAATTAAGGCATCATTATGGATCGTTAAGCTTCCGACTGAACGTTTAATTTTTTCTTTGGCTAAATAAACACCAGAATTGCTTTTTCTGATTAATAAGCCATCGCATATTAGCTCATCAAGGGCACGACGAATAGTCATCCGCGATGCACCATATATTTTAGTGAGCTCACGTTCAGGAGGTAGTTTATCATCTTTTGCAAATTCATTAGCCCTGATTCTTTTTAACAAATCATCTTTTATATGTACATATTGTGTTATTGCCATGATTACACCTCCTAGTACATCTATTGTAATATAAAAATACTAGCCAAACAATAGATAAACGAGTTTTTTGTCGTACTAAAACTTAAAGTATTCTTAATTTTGCAGAGCTAATATAATAAAAATGGTTTTTATGGTAAAATGAAACTAGATAATTATATAGTAATTTTAAGGGAGTGAGCAAGTTGGCGAGAGTACTAAAAAATAAAGAATTACTAAACACAAAATTAGCTAATAATCATGGTGGGTGGATGTATTGTGGTAAATGCAATGAGAATATTGGTTATCTATGCTATGCAACTTATGATAAATTGCAATTGAAATATAAATGTAATTGTGGAAGCGGTGGCTTAGCAATGTTAGATTTTGAAGATAGCGTTATGGGTAATAATGGCGATAGTGAGCTAATTATGATTAAAAATAGGCTATGCTGCTCACAAGATAATGAACCATTAATCACGTTATTAGATAAGAAAATGATTAGTTATGAAATGGCAATTACTTGTAAGTCTTGTGGAAGTATTTATAAGAAAGTAAAATAGAACTTTCTTAGTAGTTTACAATATCAATTATTATATGAGTATGAGGAGGTAAGGAATGGATAGTCCCCATGGAATCATTATCTTTGGTGCCAATGGCAGTGGTAAAACAACATTAGGCAAGGAATTAGCTAAGAAGCTAAATTATAAACATATGGATATTGAAGATTATCACTTTATTAAAAGTGATATCCCCTATACCATTACACGCTCTAAAGAAGAGTGTTTTAACCTAATAATCAATGATATTAAAATATATAATTCATTTATTATATCCGCAGTCACTGGAGATTTTCTAGATGAGATTTCATCATTGTTTGAATTAGCTATTTATATCGATACTCCAAAAGAGCTTAGAATTCAACGCGTGGCACAAAGGGGATATGATCTACATGGCAACCGTGTCAGAATAGGTGGCGATATGTATGGGCAACAACAACAATTTCTTTCATTTGTAGCAAATCGCTCCCATGATCATATTTCACATTACGCCAGTACTTTATCTTGCCCAATTATTGCAATAGATGGCACAAAGAGTATAGATGAAAATATTAATCTTATTACTGCTCGTTTCTATACTAAAAAATAAAAGGCTTAGGAATAATTCCTAAGCCACAGACTGTTGACAAAGGACACCTATAACGGTGTTCTTTTTCTATGAAGTAGTGGAAAGAGGATAAAAAAAGGAATTTCACGAAGAAATGCCTTAGTTTTGATTGATTGGCAGTGTCGTTATCTGCCTTCATCATCGCATATTTCTTTAAATTATACATACTAAAAATTACTAGACATCGGTTTCGATTTTTTTCTAG
>JAVBUP010000057.1:0-22837 GCA_031555175.1 Coprobacillaceae bacterium | reverse complement strand
AGGATCAAACTCTCCATTGTTTAGTTTGAATGTATTTCTACATTTAGCTCATTTCCTAATTCCCTCTTCTTTTTTTTCAGCTTCGAGGTCGCTGATTTGTTATTGTTATTGACGTGTTCTGTTTAGTTTTCAAGGATCTTTTGCAGCACACCCAGAAGCGGGCTGCCCGAATATAATATCATATCCAGTATACTCGGTCAATACTTATTTTAAAAATATTTTTAAATTTTTAAAGCTTTATTTAATGGTATGAAAAAGAGTCATGTCGAAACATGACCCAATAGTGAATTTATACTAGATTTTTGCTAAATAATCATATTTTTCTAGCGTTTTCGTTGCAGCAATAATTAAGAACTTATCTCCATCTTGTACTACATAACCTGCCCCAAAATCCAAATTTAATTTATTTGTACATCTTGCGCGAATACCTAAAATATTAATTCCATATTGATTTCTTAAATCCAATTGAGATACAGATTTACCAACCCATTCTTCAGGAGCAATAAAATCTACAATTGATGTTTCATCATCTATATCAATCATATCACTAATGTTACTTCTCAATAATGACTTAGCTACTCTCTCTCCAATTTCTTTATCGGGACGTACGATACGATCGGCTCCTAATTTTTCCAATATTTTAAGGGCAGTCTTATTTCTTGCTTTTGCAATAATATAAGGAACCCCTAATTCTTTTAAATTGATTAATGCTATAGTACTAATCTCTAGATCCGAACCTGTCGCAATGACAGCTACATCAAAATCTGCAGCACCGATTTCTCTTAATTGTTCAATATCAGTAAAATCAGCTTGAACAGCTTCTGTAACGATGTCTTGCATTCTATGAACACACTCGGCATCTCTGTCAACTGCTAATACTTCATGGCCAAATTCAGATAGTGTCTTTGCTACCGTTGATCCAAAAATTCCTAATCCTAATACTAAGTATTGCTTTCTTTCCATTTTGTCCACTCCTTAACCTATAATTATATTGCCTGATGGGTAATGAATATCATTAGAGACCCCACTGTGTCTTGAACGAATCAAAGAAACTATCAACGTAGCAGGTCCTATACGACCAACATACATACAGATACATATAATAATCTTACCAACACTTGAAAGTAATGGTGTTGCTGCATCTGTCAACCCAACTGTACAAAATGCCGAAACGACTTCAAACGCAATTTGCATTACCGATAAGTTAGGTTCAGTAATCGATAGAATAAATACTGATGATACAATTACTGTCAAAGCAAGTCCAAAAACCATCATTGCTTTTTTCACAAGTGTATCTGAAATAGTTCTTTTCCATATTGTTACATCGTCTTTTCCTTTAATCATCGAAATTACTGCAGCTATAACAACGACAAAAGTCATAGTTTTAATTCCACCAGCAGTTCCGCCAGGAGATCCACCTATAAACATCCATGCCATCATTAACAACTTAGTTGGATGCATCAGATTAGCAATATTTACCGAAGAGAAACCAGCAGTACGTAATGTTACTGATTGCATCAGCGATGCCCACATCTTGCCATCCAAACCAAGTGATCCAAGCGTGCTTTCATTACCGCTTTCTAATAGCCAAATAAACAATGCTCCTACCAATATCAAGAATGCAGTTACTACTAAGACAATTTTTGAATGGAATTCTAAACTTTTCCAAAACTTTCCAAAAGTTTCTTTTCTTGTTAGTAATGGTCTTATCTTATCATGAATATCAAACCATACCGCAAATCCAATCCCACCAATTATAATTAAACTCATAACAACGATATTAATTAATGGACTTGCAACATAAGGTGCCAAGTTTGAATCACCAATAATATCGAATCCAGCATTGCAAAATGCTGAAATTGAATGGAATACCCCAAACCAAGCTCCTTTCGCAAAGCCATATGTTGGTATAAATTCAAACATTAATAGTATCGCTCCAACAATTTCAAAAAACAACGTGTATTTTATTACTTTTCTTATAAATTTTGGTATATCGAAAGAGTCTCTAATATTTAAAGAATCTTTTATCATTGTCTTATTAAATAAAGACAGTTTCTTTTTCATCAATAATAGTGCTGTTGCTAAAAGCGTTAAGAAGCTTAACCCACCAATTTGAATTAATATAATAATTACTAAATGTCCAAAAGATGTATATTGCCCCGCTGGCACCACTGACACCAAGCCTGTTACACATACAGATGATGTTGCCGTAAATAAATGATCTATATAATGTCCAACTTCTCCTTGATTAGCAATAGGTAAGGACAACAATAAAGAACCTATAAGAATTACTGCAAAGAAACTAATCGAGATTTGTCTCGCAATACTTAAATGCTTGATTTTCTTTTTCTCTAATAGCTCATGCTGTTTCATTTTTTCACCTTCATTTTATTAAGTGTATAATCACTACTAGGATACTATACTCCTTTAAATTTATATTTCAACAGTTATTTTTATAAAATATTTAGATGCTCAATAAGTATTTTTGCCCCCATGGCAATTAAGATAACCCCGCCTGCTAATTCAGCTTTACTCTTAAACATAGATCCAAATTTATTTCCTATCCACACTGCGATAATCGATAAAGTACATGTAATCACACCTATCAATAATACCGCTGCCCATATATCTACTTGTAAGAACGCAAAGCTAACACCAACAGCTAATGCATCAATACTAGTAGCAATAGATAAAACAAATAATTCTTTTATTGAGAAACTATCAGCTTCATCATCTATTTCTTCATCATCTTTTCCAAGAGATTCTTTTACCATATTAAAGCCAATGAACCCTAAAAGAATAAAAGCGATCCAATGATCGACAGTAGTAATGTAAGATGCAAAACTAGTGCCTACTAGCCAACCTATTAATGGCATTATTCCTTGAAACCCACCAAAGAATAATCCAACAAGTACTGCTTTCTTAATATTAAATTTCTTCAGTGAAAGTCCTTTGCAAATTGACACAGCAAATGCATCCATCGACAAACCAATTGCAATTAAACCCAATTCGATTATACTCATATGACATTTCTCCCTTATACCCGACTGAGTATAGCATATTTTACATAAAAAATCATCCTACTTATAGGTTATGCCACTAATTATTAGTTCATATCATTAAAATATGTAAAGCAATATACATATAAACATCGTCAATTCTTCAAAAAAAGAGGGTGTTACCCTCTTACATACCATGGTTATTAATTTGATTAAACTTCCCTTTGTTTAGCTTTAATGTTACATCACACATATTGGCGATTTCATTGCTGTGTGTTACTAAAACAACACATTTATTATTCTCATGAGCTAATTTTTGAAAGATTTCAATAATTTCCATTGCGGTCTCATGATCTAAATTCCCTGTTGGCTCATCAGCTAAAACTATATCAACATCGCATGATAGAGCTCTTGCAATCGCAACACGTTGCTGCTGTCCGCCAGATAATTTATTTATACTTCGGTTGATTTCATCTTTTTCTAATCCTAGAGACATTAATATTTCAGTTGCTTTTTCTTTTCTATTCTTAGTATTTACTTTGCATATTTCCATTGCGGTCACAACATTTTGTAGTGCTGTCATATATGGTATTAAGTTATAAGATTGGAATACAATAGAAACATGCTTGTTCCTAAACTTAGTTAATCCCATACTTTGAATGTCTTTACCATCATATAATATCTTTCCTGCCTTAGGAATATCTAAAGCGCCCATTAAAGCTAGTGATGTAGTCTTTCCAGATCCGGATGGGCCAACAATAGCATATATTTTTCCTTGTTCAAATTCATAACTTACGTTATCAAGAATTTTTATTTTTTTATTACCACTAGTGAAATGATATTCAACATCCTTAAGTTCTATAATTCTATCCATCATATTACTCCTTTCTCGTCAAGATTTCTCTTGGCTTCAAACGCATTACAAATGCCGCAGGGAATAGTGTTGAAATTCCTACTACCGCAAAGCCTACAATAACTAATAAACCAAAATCACTTGCAGTAACTGAAACATCAATTTCATCTATCACATCTACATTTTCAAAATATCTTCCACCCATACTCATACCAGTAGCGCCGGTTGGCATTCCTTGCATATTACCAAAACCAGTTTCAGTTGTTGCTTCATTAGAAGATATTTCATTTTCTAACAATACATCACCAACTTTTTGCGAAATAATATTCCCAGAAGCTGATGATATCACAATTGCGATACCAGCAATCATTAATGTTTCTACTAGTAATTGAGAGATAATTTTTAATTTGCTTTCGCCAATTGCTAATAAAACTCCAATCTCATAATTTCTTGATTTTAATGATAACACCAATAGTAATGTAATAATTACTACTCCAGCAATTACAGTTACAATTACTGTTATATTAGAGAACGAAGCGACATTTTCAATTGGTCCCATCATTTGCTCATATGCTGAGTCATCTGCATCAAGTGTAAACTTCGTAAAATCAATAGCAGCCGATTCCGCCTCTGCCTTAAAAGCATCAATGTTTTCTGGATCATCTAAATAATAAATAGCACTTGAGATTTCTCCATCAGTATAATTTGTATCCATTCCACCTGCTGTTTTATAACTTGTATAAATCGTATTTTGTGGATTTTCACGGGAGAATCCAATAGTAGATAATGTATCATTATCTACAATTTCATAGATACCTTTAATAGTTAATGCTTTAGAAACACTTCCATCTACCGATTCAATTTCAATAGTATCTCCAACTGATAAATTGTTTTGACTAGCTAAAGTAGCTTCTATCATCACATAGTCACTTTCGCTATCTTCAGCAGTTATATACTCACCATCATTCAAAACATATTTTCCAGATGTAAATTCATCTAAGTAACTTACAGATACCACACCTTGGATTGATAAATCGCCTGAGTTGAATTGAATCGATGGCATACTGCCTTCTCCTCTTCCACCAGGTCCGCCATTTCCTGAATTACCCCAATCGATAGTTGGACCTTGCGTAGTATTTGTTCCTCCAGTATCAATTTCTACTGCTTCAAAATCTGTAGCATTCGCTGTACTTGAAACAAGATAGTTGTATGCCACTACATATTCAATTGCCGCTAATTCATCAGCCATTGATGTCGTTAACGATTCTCTTTCAATCGTCACTTTCTCTCCAGGAGTTCTATTTCCTTGCATCTGACTCATCATATCAAATGATAGTGTTACTGAACTTCCTAGTTTTTGGCGTGCTAAATCTGCCGCCTTATCAGTAGCTGTCTTAATTGACAACCCAGCAATAACTAGGTTTGCAACAATTAAGAAAACTGCTAATAATAAAATGTTTTTTGAAAATCTTTTCTTTACCGAAATAAATGCTCTTTTAATAAAATTCATTGGTTAAACCTCCTACTAGGTAAGAATACCTTATAGATTTAACAATCTTTTGACACTTTTATTACATTTTAATGACATTAAAAAAGAGGATTACTCCTCTATCTCATTTTAGCTCCACATTTACTGCAATAAACAGCATCTAGCGAATTCTCGTTACCACACTCTTGACACACACCATCAAACTCTACTGAGTTCAACTCATCTAAATGTGCGTACCCATCATTGATTTCATAAAAGTACTCATCATATTCCATTTTTGGAGAGATGCCATTACAATCATCATAATAAGCTTCACCTAATTTAGCATATGCTTCTTTAATAGCACGTTTTGTCTGTGCCTTATCAACACCAACCTTAGTTTTATCTACAGCTACTTTAGTTATCTCAACAGTTTTTTCAGCAATTTCACCAGTTACTTTCTTCACTTTATCAAAAATATCCATAATTTATTCTCCTTATTATTTATTATATGTCTTCTGGAATCAATAATGCTAAACTAGCTTCTTGTATAACAATATCATACTTAGCTGCTGTGATTAACTCACCATCTACATTACCATCCCAGTTTTCCCCAAAATCAATTATAATATGCTTCCCTGTATGAAAGCGGAAGAATCTACTTGTTCGATGTCTTCCCATTAGTAGTATCGGAAATACAATTGGTACTAACCATTTACTTACCATTGGCACATAAACAACATCTAATAGCCCATCACTAAATGATGCATCCGGGGATACTGGAATTCCTGAGCCATAGAATTTACCATTATTAACAGTCAACAACATAGTTTTTCCTGCATAAACTTGTTTGCCATCTATGTCAATTGTACAATCATGACCTTTATATGTAAATATCGCATGCAACAAACTATATATATAAGCAAGTTTTCTTGGTATGAATTTATGCTTATCTACTAAATCTTTTTGATTTGCTGTATGAGCATCCAATGCAAAGCATGCCGAATTTAAGAAATATTCCTCATTAATCATCGCACAATCTATTCTTTCCATTCTAGCATTTAGATAATTACGAATCATTTTATCATGAGAATGTTTTTTTAACTCTATACTAACCATTTTAGCAAAGTCATTCCCCGTTCCATTTGGCATAACTGCCAAAGTAGAATTGCTGCCAACAATGCCAAGCATTGCTTCATGAAGCGTTCCGTCTCCGCCAACCACAACTACCATATAATCATCCTGTGAGACATATTTGCGAACTATATCTGTTGCATCTTTAGGAAACCTAGTGAACTCAATTTTACATTCCAAATCATTGTTATCAAATACATTTTGGATTGTTTGCACTAAAACATCTGTTTTCCCACGACCCGCCTTAGGATTAATAATAAATAATACTTTCATTCCCCTACACCTACCTTAATTTCTCAACTAATTTCTCGAAGCATTTGATACCATCAACAGCACTTGACATAATACCACCAGCATACCCAGCTCCTTCACCAATTGGATATACACCCTTGATGCTAGCTTCCATATCTGAATCACGTAAGATTCTGACAGGAGATGAACTTCGCGATTCAACGCCTACTAGTAAGGCATCCCCAAAATTGAATCCTGGCATTTTCATATCCATTTTTACTAAACCATCTTTCAATGTCTCAACCATATATTTTGGCAGCCATGTATTGAAGTCTGTAAATACACAACCAGGCTTATATGTTGGCTTAACGCTTCTATACTCCGTCGATACTTGACCTTTAAGGAAATCATCAACTAGTTGGACAGGAGCTAAATAACTATCCGAAATTTGATAAGCTCTCTGCTCCAACTCAATTTGCAAATTCATTCCTGCAAGTGGATCATCACTTTCTAAATCACTTGGACTTATGCCTACTAATAATGCACTATTAGCGTTTTCCTTATCTCGGTCAAAATAACTCATACCATTTGTAACAATATGTCCATCAAGATTTGTTGCATTCACAACTTCACCACCCGGGCACATACAAAACGTATATAAATCTCGACCATTTTCTAAATGAACAGCTAGTTTATAATCTGCAGCAGGTAATTTATCTCTAAATTTACCATACTGTAACACATTTATTAAATCTTGAGGATGCTCAATTCTTACTCCCATAGCAAAGTTCTTTGCTACCATTTCAAATCCTAAATCTTTTAGCATCACAAATGTATCCCTCGCACTATGACCTATCGCCATAACCAATGCATCGACATCTTCCTCATAGACATAATCATCAACCGTTATTTCTATCGCCTTGATCACATTATTATCTATTCTAATGTTAGTTAATTGATGGTTAAATAATACTTTTCCACCTAAGCGGTTAATTTCTTCACGCATATTTTTCACTACTATCTTTAAATAGTCAGTTCCAATATGTGGTTTAGAGTTATAAATAATTTCTTCTGGAGCACCAAAGTCATGAAATGTTTCCAATACAAATTGGCAACGTGAATCTTTGATTCCAGAATTCAGTTTCCCATCAGAGAAAGTTCCAGCCCCACCCTCACCAAATTGGACATTTGAATTTAGTTTCAATGAGTTCCCTTTCCAAAATTCATTAATATCTTGAGTTCTAGTGTCAACATCTGTTCCTCGCTCAATCAATGTTGGTTTTACACCAGCCCTTGCTAATAACAATGTAGTAAACAATCCAGCCGGTCCACTACCAACTACCACTACTCTTTTTTTAGTTTCAACTTGAGGAATTTCATAAATTTTATCCTCTACAATATCTAAACCTTGCTTTTTATGCTTTGCAATAAATAGTTGCTCATCTACATCAATATTGAAATCAAAAGTACAAATATAATGAATATCGTTTTTTCTTCTCGCATCAAGCGATTTTTTAACTAATTTTACATCCATAATTTGGTTACTTCTAATATTCAGCAAAGTAGATATTCGTTTTTCATAAGATAATGTGTCATTTATCTCTACTCTAACATTTCTAATTCTAATCATTAGCTATCCTTCTTCCAACGTGATATCCACTAGCAAAGGCATAATGTAAGTTATATCCTCCACAATCACCATCAATATCTAGCACTTCACCTATTATGAACATATTATCATACAACCTAGACATAAAATCATTATCTATTTCTTCTAGACTAACACCGCCAGCACAGACTTGAGAATTTTCAAATGTTTGTGTACCAATAACATGAAGTGTAAACTCTTTAATCATTTTAGCTAAGCTATCAGGGGCTATATCACATACCTCTGCGATATTTAGTTTATTAATAAATATTTTCATTAATGGCTTTAATATTAAGCCATTACAATAATCTTCAATAGTGTTAAACTTTATTTTTCTACCTTCCAACAACTCTACAAGTTGGCTATATTCATACTCTGGCATGCAATCAATTACTATCTTACTTTGAGGATATTGATGAACTAGACGTGAGCATTGCATAATTGCAATACCTGTCAATCCATAATCAGTAAACATGACTTCACCAACTTCTCTTCTTAACTCTATATTGTTATTCACAAAACTAACTGTACAAGAAAGTCGACTACCTTTTAATTCTTTATATACTTCCTTCGTTTTAATCTGCACTAACGAAGGATTAATACTTGTTAATGTGTGCCCAAGTTTTTCCAACAAAGCATATCCATTATACTCTTTTTTCACATATGCTTTTCCACCAGTTGCAATAACTACATAATCTACTTCAACTACATTATCTTGACTTTTAATCAAATAACTCTTATCAAATATAATATCAATAACTTCAAATCCCGTTTTAACTTCAATATTCCTAATCATACTTTTAAATGCATCTACTACTGTGGTAGCTTGTTTTGTATAGGGATAGACAAATGTGTCGATATTTGTCGTTATCATACCTAAATCACTAAAGAACTCCCTAACATTAAAATCATGAATAAGTGGATAAAATCTCTCAAATCCATTTCCATGATAATATTGTTGTCGCATATCATCATTAGAAATATTGCAACGTCCATTTCCAGTTACTAATAGTTTCTTTCCTAAACTATTATTCTTGTCTATCAAAACGACTTCTATCTTGGGATTAAGTTTAATGATTGTAGCAGCACAAGCAAGTCCAGCAGCTCCAGCCCCTATTATGGCAACTCGTTTCATTTCTTCACACCCTTTCCAATTTATTATACATTTTTTTATTATGAAACTCTATTTTTTTATTCATAAAACTATGTTATATTAAATATCGTGCTGAAAGAAGGGGTAATATGTTATTAAGAAATTATCATTCTCATACGTATCGTTGTGGTCACGCTACCGGGACAGAAGAAGAAATGATTTTATCGGCAATTAATGCTGGCTATGTAGAAATTGGAATTTCAGATCATATCCCAGTAGAAGGTGTTGTTGATGTATTTCCAATGAGAATACCATGGGAGCAAAAAGATGCTTATCTTTTAGAAATGAAACGACTAAAAGAAAAATATAAAAGCGACATACAAATATGGATAGGATTTGAAGCTGAATATGTAGAATCAGCTGTGCCCTATTATCAAAATTTACTAGATTCCAAGGACATAGATTATCTAATATTAGGTAACCACTATTATGGGCAATTTAATCCTGAAATGATGAGCGGCAGAATTACTACTCCTGATTTAATTGATATCTATGTCCAATCATGTATTAAAGGAATGGAATCTGGATTATTTGAATATCTATGTCATCCAGATTTATTTATGAACTTATACCCAGCCTGGGATGATGCTTGCGAAAAAGCTGCTTATGATTTAGCAAATGCTGCTTTACGTCTTGATATGCCATTGGAATACAATGGCGAAGGAATTCGTGTTGGCATCAAACATGGCATATATCAAGATGGAGATCGCTATCGATATCCAGTGTGGAAGTTTTGGGAAATTGTCGCTAAAGTAGGCTGCAAAGTAATTATTGGAGCTGATGCTCATAAGCCTACATCTTTCGACGATGAAACGATTACTATGTGTATCGAACATGTTCAAAAGTTAGGATTAAACTGGGTACAAAAACTAGAAATCGGTTGTAATAGAGCGAAAAATACGCTAAAATAATATAGGCAAAGAGGAAGGAATGATATTATGGGTAGAGCATTTGAAGTAAGAAAAGCTTCGATGGCTAAAACTGCAGGCGCTAAAGCTAAAGTTTATTCACAATTTGGTAAAGAAATTTATTTAGCTGCTAAAGCTGGAGGAACTGATCCAGATGCAAACTTATCTTTAAGAAGATTAATTGATAAAGCTAAAAAGGCACAAGTTCCTGGTGATGTTATCAAGCGTGCGATTGATAAAGTAAGTAGTGGTACTGGGGAGAACTATGAAAGTTTTAGATATGAAGGGTATGGTCCAGTTGGATCTACAGTAATTGTTGAAGGGTTAACAGATAATGTAAATAGAACTCTTTCTCAAATTAGACCTCCATTCAATAGAACTAAATCAACTATCGGTGCACAAAATTCAGTATCTTTCGCTTATGATCATATTTCTGTATTATCAGTAAAAGGAATGGATGAAGAAGCAATTCTTGATGCATGCTTAATGGCTGATGTTGAAATCAAGGATATTGAATCAGAAGATGGTGAAACAATTGTTACTGGGGAACCACAAGACTTATATAAAATTAAAACTGCTATTGAAGAAGCAAACTCAGCAGCAACTTTTGAAACAGAAGAAATTACTTGGGTAGCTCAAGAAACAATTGAACTTAGTGGAGATGATATGGAGCAATTCACTCGTTTAATCACTGGTTTAGAAGAAGTTGATGATGTAAATCAAGTTTATCATAATGTAGCTAATTACGAAGGATAGTAGAGGAACGAAAGTTCCTTTTTTTGTATAGTTTAATTGAAAATAATGCGGTTATCTATGCTTGTTTTGTGATATAATAAATTGATGTGTTATCGGAGGATTAGTTATGAGAATTACAGATAAACAAATTTTGTCATTAACAAGTAATCGTTCTGTCTTAATAAATGCCGAGCTTTATCAAGTCAATGGATTTGTCAAAAATCTAGTTATCAATAATAAAACAAACGAAATAACTGCTTCTGTAGAAAAGGATGGAAATTTTAATGTGAAAATTCGTGTATCTCAAACAGGTGCAGTAGAATCATATCGTTGCTCATGTCCATTTAATTCAGAATTTTTTGGTGCATGCAAACACGTGGTTGCCACAATGAAACAAGCACAAATTGAGTTGAACCAAGTATTAAAAGCCCAACAAGAAAAAAATGATTTCATTCAAGAAATTTTTGATCAATATGATAGTCAGATAAATAGTATTAATAAGAAAAAACTTCACGTTGAAATTCATTTAGATTCCGAAGAAATAAACTTATTTAATAAAACTACTATCAGAAAATATCTTTACTTCCGTATTGGTGAAGAAAAATTATATGTAGTTAAAGATATTCAATCCTTAATTGAGAGCATTGATAAACAAGTCCCATTAGAGTTTGGAAAACAATTCACTTTTAATCCAGCAATTCACTCTTTACCATTATTCTTCAAAGAAATATTACGAATCGCTAGAGAAATTAATAGTATGTCTAGTTCAATTTACGATCAACCATTTACTACAAAGAAAATGTATGCTAATGATTATTTATTGAAAAGAATTTTACCAATAATAAAAAATGAAACTATTACTATTAATTTAAATGGTAATGAAGTAGATGTTAAGCAAACAGATGACTCTTTGCCTTTTTCTATTGAAGTAGAGGATCAAGATAATGAAATACATCTATTGCTATCCACATTGAATGGTCTAATGCCCATTACTAGTGATTATGAATACTGTTTGCTAAATGAATCTATTTATCAAATTCCTCATCGTCAAACAAAAATTATATCCGCTTTTATTAAGGCTAGCTTAAATAACATGAATGAGATTATCCTCAAAGATAATGATCGAGCTAACTTCGTTTCTAAAATATTGCCTTTTCTCAACCGCAGCATAGGGGTTGAAATTCCGGAAACTATCTCTAAACAATATATTCAAGCCGATTTTCAAGCCAATATCTATTTAGATAAAGAAGGAAACACTTTAATACTGCGCCCAACATTCTCTTATGGGGATATAGAGTTTAATCCATTCTCTAATGATATGTTGGCTACTGATGAGGGAAAGATTATTATTAGGGATGATCAAAAAGAATATGCAATTATGAATATATTGGAATCTATCGATTTAAAAGTTGCTCCTGATTATCTATATACAAGCGATGATAAAACAATATTCAATCTAGTCTATGAAATATTGCCGGTACTTCAAGGTTTAGCAACTATCTATTATGCAGATAATTTTAAAAGTCTTTTCTTAAGCACCTCATTTAAAACATCAATTAGATTAAATGAAAGTTCACAATTACTAGAAGTAGATTTAGATATGAATGGTATAGATCCAAGTGAACTTAAAGATATTTTAGATGCCTATAAGAAAAAAAGAAAGTATTATCGATTAAAAGATGGTTCGTTCTTAGAGTTCAATAACAATACTGATTATTTAGAGCTTTTAGACCAATTAGATATTGATGAAGATAGTATCAATGGTAATCATTTTGAACTACCCCTTTCAAAATCACTATATTTAAAAGAAAGGTTACAAGAGTTCGACTCATATGTTGATCCAAGTGTTGAATCATTTATACAAACACTAGTTTCGCCAGATAATCTTGATATTAAAGTTCCAAATACAATTAATGGGACGCTAAGAGAGTATCAAATAACGGGATTCAAATGGCTTAAAACCCTATCGCACTATCATCTTGGTGGTATTTTAGCTGATGATATGGGTCTAGGTAAAACATTACAAACTATTACCTTTCTTGCCTCTGAACAAGATGTCAGCAAAAAAAGCGCATTGATAGTTTGTCCATCAAGTTTAGTGTACAACTGGCAAAACGAGATAAAGAAATTCTCGCAAACATTATCAGCCTTGGTTATTCATGGCAACCCAGAAGATAGAAAAAATCAAATCGCGTTATGCGCCGATTTTGATATCATAATTACCAGCTATCCACTATTAAGGCGTGATATTGATGAGTATGAGAATATTATCTTTGATTATATTTTTATTGATGAGGCGCAACATATTAAGAATCCAAATTCGCTTAATGCTGAAACTGTCAAAAAAATTAAATCGCACCATTATTTTGCGCTAACAGGTACTCCTATTGAAAACTCATTAACTGAGTTATGGTCAATATTTGATTTTATCATGAAAGGTTATTTATCAAACCACCATCGCTTTAGAGAGAAGTATGAGAAGCCAATCGTTAGGGATAATGATGCATATGCCTTGAATGATTTAAGTAGACAAATTAAACCATTTATTATGCGTCGTATGAAGAAAGATGTTCTAACAGAACTTCCCGAAAAAATAGAAACAAAGATTTCTATCGAAATGACTGAAGAGCAAAAGAAATTATACTTAGCTAATCTACAAGCGGCTAAAAAAGAGATTAAAGCTGAGCTTGAAGTAAATGGTTTTGAGAAATCAACGTTCAAAATATTAGCTGTTTTAATGAAATTAAGACAGATTTGTTGTCATCCATCTCTATTCTTAGAAGATTATAATGGTGGTAGCGGTAAAGAAGATGTTCTCTTAGAGATTATTAACAATGCTCTAGAAGGTGGCCATCGTGTACTTGTCTTTTCGCAATTTGTATCAATGTTAAAAATTATCGAAGATAAGTTCAAAGATAATAATACTTCGTACTACTATCTAGATGGGTCTACACCGGTTGAAGAACGTTTATCCTTAGTTGATTCCTTTAATCAAGGCAACAAAGATGTCTTCCTCATATCTTTGAAAGCTGGTGGTACTGGTTTAAATTTAACGGGAGCAGATGTAGTTATTCATTATGATCCTTGGTGGAATCCAGCTGTTGAAGATCAAGCAACTGACCGCGCATATCGTATAGGTCAAAATAATTCAGTCCAAGTATTTAAACTTATTACAAAAGGTACAATCGAAGATAAAATCTTTGATTTACAAGAAAAGAAAAAAGAACTCATTAACTCTGTTATCCAACCCGGCGAAACATTTGTTAATAAGTTAAACGAAGAAGAATTAAAGGAAATATTTGAACTATAGAAGAATATAGTCAAGAAATAAACCCCGTTATTAAGGTAATTAATAGCGGGGTTATTTTTATAAAATTAAGTTTGGACAATAGAATTATACCTTATAAATATATGTTTTAGCTATTTGTATAAAGTAGACATATGCATAAATCTCTTTATGTGGATATAACTCTTTTAGAGCATTCATGTAATACTCCATTTGTACACGGTAGCGCTCATAAAGGTCATCATTTTCTCTAACCCTATCACTCTTATAATCAATGACTATGATTTTATCTTCTACCTCACATACAGCATCCATAATTCCATGAATTAATGTGCCACTACTAGATTTAGTTACAAATGGCAATTCTTTATAGATCTTATTTGCAGATAACATTACATTAAAACAATCACTATCTTTGAATCGTTCTATGTATGGCAATGCTTTACGTATAACTTCACTCTCTTCACTAGTAAACAATCCTTTAGTAGTTAAATCTTGCAAAACAAGGGATATATCTAACTGTTTGGTAGTTGGCAAGTATTCCATGAATTTATGGATTAAAGTTCCTCTTACATTCCCTGCCACCTCGCTTGGTTCCTCTTCAATATCATAATAGGTTACATGAGGTGATGAAGATAGTTGCTTAAGCTGTGTAACAGATTGTCGATATGGTGTTTGATCATATATTGGCGTATATGCTGTATAGCGCGATACATCTGGCATCGTTAAACTATGAGATGGGGTATTATATACTTTATCACTCTCAAAGCTATTCAATATATCAAGTTTGAAATCACTAGTACCTTCAATATCACATAGACCAGCATAACCACCTACTTTACTATGTCTTGCAATTCCATAAATAATCCACTGCATATAGTTTCTAGACGTTCTAACATGATATGGCAGAATTATGTCACTTTGATTTCTCGCATCAATAATCCAGCTATCAATCGTATCTCTTTTCCCTAAACCAGTAATAATTATTTTGCTTTCAGCCCTTGTAAGTGCAACATATAATAGCCTCATCTCTTCTGACAATAATTTATCATGATTCTTTCGCTTAATGAATTCTTTGTATACTGATGTATCTCTTTTAACTACTGGATTAAAGCCCTCAACATTAACCAATCCACTATATGAAACTCCTATACCATATTGAGAATCAACTTGTTCTACATTCCTAGAGTCTTGCACATTAAAACTTACATGTGTTTCAATCAGAAATACTATTGGAAATTGCAATCCCTTTGATGAATGAATTGTCATAAAGTTTACAACGTTATCTTCCTTACTAGCAATTTGAGCCCCTTTTTTATCGTACCCAATTTCTTCCAATTGTCTAAAGTATTTCGATAAGAATATTAAATCAAAACCACTCTTGGCATATCCCAGAATATCCTCCAGAAATAAATCTAGGTTTGCCTGTTTTTGCAAAGCATTATTTTGATTTAAAACATATTCTCTAAGATTAGTTTCTTTATAAATATTTTTTACTAATTCGTATATATCATGAGTCAAAGAATATTCTTGCATTCCATTAATAGCCTTGACAAAAATAACAGCTTTTTCATGTGATGACTCCTCAATTAATTGATAAACAGTTTTATCTTTTGGTTTTTTACCAACTATCTTTGCTAACTCATTCTCCGTGAAATCACTAAATCTAAATGGAGCTCTTAAAACAGCCAAAGCATTAATATCATCATTTATATTCGATAAGAACTTAATCAAAGCGATCAATGATACTATTTCGTTTGCATTCATAAATCCATTTTTCAAATTAATCACACACGGAATATTTCTTTCATCAAAAACTTTTTTAAAATGATATAGATTCGATCCATTTCTCGATAATACTACAATATCTTTTAGTTCTGTATCCTTAATATAATTGCCACTATTATCATAAAGTGGTTTCCCAATCAATTCCAAAATCCTATTTGCGACAATGTTGGCCTCTTTTGCAGATTTTTCTGGAGATTCTTTAGTCTCCTCAAATCCATCCACACCTGCATCTTCATCAAGAACAATAACCTCTGTTGTAAACATATTGTCATTATTATCTAATATTTTGAAAACATTCTGATCAAAATTCAATTTAGCGCTAGCATCATTATAATATTCTAGTTCTCCCAGTTGTGTATCCATTATTTGATTAAAAATGTAGTTAATACTATCTAATACTTGTACCTTTGAACGGTAATTATACCCTAGATTAACCTTAACACTTTCTTGCACTAGATTATTATCTAAATTTTGGAAAGCATCATATTTATTTTTAAACAGTAATGGATCAGCTTGGCGGAAGCGATAGATAGACTGTTTCATATCTCCAACCATGAAGCGATTAATTTTCTTACCACTAGACACAATAAGCTCAATTAAATACTCTTGCACACCATTTGTATCTTGATATTCATCAATCATTATCTCATGGAATAATTCATTATAAAATGTCGCAACTCCATTACTTCTATCCGTTAAAATTTTCATTGAAAGTTGCTCTAAATCATTAAAATCTAAATAGTTATTGGTTTTTTTAGATTGCGAAAAACTTTCTTTAAAATCTAAAACATACTTACCTAGCATCACAATAAAATTATAATTATGCTCTAAGTGTTTTAGTTGTGTTTGCTCATCATAGCAGTAAAATGTGCTAAGAATACTCTTTAAATCATCCTTAATCTTTGCCCTACGTTTACTAAACTCCTTTTTAACTGCCTCGTCAGTTCCCTCTGGATACTTCATATTACTACCCTTTTGATTTCCAGTAACAATTGATGATATTTGACTGACCATTGTATTATAATCATGGTCAGTTTTTGAAATATAATCTTTTAATGTCTTAACAACTACTAGCTCTTCCGGATATAAATCAGTTATATACTTGTCGAAATTATTTATATCGCTATACTCTTTTAGCTTTTCTATTTGCAAAGTAATCTTGTCGATATAGCTAAGGCAATCATCTTTAATAAATTGATAAACTGTACTTTTCTGATAATTACTTCTCTCTTGTAAAAAACTTATAATATGATTTAACCAGGCAGATGTGTCACTGTAACCAGTTGTAATGTAATATAAACGCAAAATCATTTCTTTCAAGCCAGCATAGTCAATATCATTGAAATATAACCTATTAATATCTAGAAATTCTGCTTCATTAACCCACTTACTAACTAAAAGATTATTCAAGACTTCAGTTTGTAAAATACGGGCTTGCCCTTCTTCTAGCATATCAAAGTCTGGATCAATATCAACTAAATAAGAGTATTGTTTTAAGATACGTGAACAAAACGCATGGAATGTTGAAATATAGGCATCTGATAGTTTTTCTTTTTGCAATAATAACGCCTTTTGTTTTGATTCATCACCTTCATTTTGCCAATAAGCAATGCTTTGACTAAGACTTTCATCAATCCTTTGCTTCATCTCTGCGGCTGCTGCTTCAGTAAATGTTAATATTAACATCTTATCTACATCACAATACCCTTGCAGTATTTTCTGCACTACGCGTTCAACTAGAATTGTCGTCTTTCCAGAACCAGCAGCTGCCGATACTAAAATGTCTGCATCTTGCTTATTGATTGCAAGGAGTTGCTGTTGATTAAACTTTTTTGCCATTACTCCTCACCTCCAATTTTCTTCATTGCATCATCTTTACTTAATAAATTAATTCGTCGTTGATAATTATCTGGACTTAATCTGTCACGATTACAAATACTACTATATGGACAATATTTGCAAGCATTACCACTAGCCTCACCAGTTACGACAGGTCTTATCGAAATATCTCCAGTAATTATCTGCTTAGCGATTTCTTCGATTTTGACTTTTAATAGCTCAAATAAATTTTGCCAATCTTTCTCTCTTATAACACTAGAGTATGCAGTAAACTCTCCATCTTTTTTTAACGCTACTGGAATACTATCTGATTTAGGATTATCTAGTGATATAGTATTATCCATGCGATAAACAATAAATTTATCTTCTAGAACATATCCCTTCATTTTATATTTCAAAACATAGTCTTCAACATTGTCCTTTTCTTTTAGAACATGATTTGCTGTTTGATAATATAGTATTCCAGCTGGCTTACTATTGTTTTGTTTAGTATACATATCTAGATATAGTACTAATTGAATATCTAATCCTTCTAATATCTTAGGCAGATTTACATCTTTATCATAACGCTTGTAATCAACTACTTTAGCATATGTAACGTCTTGATGAGTATATGTATCTACTCTATCTAACCGTCCATGAACAACCATTTTATGTGTATCATCGATAATTATTTCATAACTGTTTGTATCTAGTTTATACTCTATTTCCTTAAGCTTAAAATCGGTATTTTGATAATGTCTAATCTCTGCTTTGACGACATTAAATAAATCATATTTCTTTTGTGCAAGATATGAAGCAATTAATTCCGTCTCCAAAACAAGTGGATTATCTAGGACATATTGCTCAACCTCTTTATTTATCTCATTTTTAATATCTTCATCAGATAAACCATCTTGATGATAACCGTATGCTTTCTCCATAATATGATGATTTATATTACCGTCTTGTGTAAATATTGTATCGATATAGGGGCGATCAACATTTAAACCGTATTTGATAAAATAAGCAAATGGACATTGATTATATTTTTCAATATAACTTAGTCCTCCATGTAATAAACCATTACTAAAATATAGCTGCTCCACATATTCCACCAATAAATTTTCGGCTTTATTATAATCAATATTTCTTGCCTTCAACCCAGCTAATAGTGCTTTATAATTCGTATACTCTTTACTACCATAATCAAACTCTAATGGATCATGAATTATAGACTGCCTTTTTTTCTCTGCTAAAAGCATTTTATAGTGTGATGATAGCAGTTTTGTTTTTCCATCTAAATCACTTGTAGCTAATGTTAAATTTACAACATCTGCTAGCTCACAAATATTTCTAAAATGAATTACATCGCTTTCGTATTTAGTATTAGCTACTGTAATCGGGTATATTTTTGCCAGTTCTTCCCTTTCTTCAATACTAAATATTGATTGATTTCTTGTATATGCAAGCTGTCCTTGCTCATGCATTCCTAAAATAAATACTTCTTTATTAACTGCAGCTAGGTAATGATTTAAAGATACAATATAAACAGAATCTTTTAATCTTATCTCCTTACTACTTTTTTGAGCATATTGCTCATAAAGTTTGATTAATGTATTTGCATCTAAATCAAATTCAAAATTAGTGAACTCATTAATAAACTCATTAAATAATGCCATTGATGCATTAATATCTGTAAAGTACTTGGCTTTAAGATAAATACCTTTTCTAACCAATAAATCATTAATCAATACCAACTTCTCTTTAACACTAGTCAATAATTGGTAGGTTTCACTTAACTGCTCTAATTCAAAATCAAATACATCTAATCCACTAATAAGTTGTTTACCTAGTCTTTGATTATTATCTTGTGTATCAAGTAAATACTCTTCATAAGTGTCTTTATTAGAATTTAACAATCCCGAGTAAAGAATAGATACTAAACTATCTTGATCTTTATGTTGAAGATAACCCATTAATTTCATTATTAAAGAATCTACGGCTGTAATAGTTTTTATTGGCTGTTCATAATAGTATGGAATTTGAAGTAAATCCAAGTTTCTTTTCAATAATTCTTTATATTTATCATCTTTTGCATAAATAATGAAATCTTCATATTTTTTACCATCAACTATCTTTTTATATATAGTACTGGCAACATATTCTACTTCTTGATAAGGTGTAATAAACTCATCGAAATTAAATGTATTACGGATTGGCATAGATTCATATTGTTTGACCACACCATTTAATACTTTGATTGTATTATCAGTTAATGAATATAAAGCTGTTGTATTATTTATATCATTATCGATATGAATAGTTATATCACAAACCGATGCTATCTTATCTATTACAACTTTTTCTAAGTAAGTAAACGAATCATACCCACATACATACACTTTTGATATTTCTATATTATTTAGGGCTTTAAAATCCAAAAATGGTTCTCCGCCAACCTTTTGATTACATGTTCTTCGTTGTAACTCTGCAAAAATTATATTTAAATCTCTTATCTTATTCAGTGTTAAATTAGATAATGATAACTTAGCATAGTCAATACTTGTATATCCTAGTTCCTTAAACTCGATATAAGCATTTCTGATTTTCTCAATCATTCCCAGTTTATTACTAGAGTGTTGTAATAGTGATAGACTTGTCTCACTAATGATATTAATAATATGCAAATCTAATTGCATATTTGATATTGGTGATATATTAAAAATATGATGTTGAAAACATTGCTCTTCTACAAATTGCTTTAAAGTCACTATATGCAGACGCATCATGGTAGCAGTAGAAAGTTGCTGTAAAAACAGTGTTTCAAGCTCATAGATATGCTCTTGTTTAGTTATTAGATAAATTGGCATGCCTAATGGCTCTTCTTTAATAATTGCTATTATTTCATGTACTGATGATTGTAATTTGTTTGAATCAGCTTTACCGACTTTAATCAACATAGCGATCACCTCTTTAAACTATTATATCATATTGTGAAATTAGAGAATTAAAAAATAGCACTTGAATTGCTATTATTTTAACTCTCTATCAATAAATGGTTGAATTTTTGGCATCATCATATCTAGTAACGGTCCAAAGATAACCATTCCTACAAAAGTTCCCCATGAAATTATATTTTCCAATTTAAATAAATACATTAATACCAAGCAGATAACTATACAGATAACATCTACTAACTGACGAATTCTACCAAACCCTAGTTTTGTTGTGTTTTCTGAGATTGCCAAGCAAAGCGCTTCTAAAGGCATACTTATATAGTTGATACACATAACTACTGATACTCCAAATGCACAAATGATATAAGCAATTACTAATAACAATACAGACATTATAAATGAGCCTGCTTGAATATTTTTTGTTAATACAAAGTTATATGTAAAGAAATTTGCAAAATAGGATAGTATAAATACAACACCTACTTGCATTAATTGTGGTAATTTGAATTGCTTCTTAAGTATTGCAATTTGACCAAAGATACAAGCCATATTAAATACCATCATTACATCGCCAATTTTAACTCCAAATATATCTGAAAATGCTTTAGATATTGCATCCCATGCACCTAAACCAGCCAACGACTTAATTATTAGTGATACACCTAATGCAATTACTACAACTGACAAACAAATTGTTACTATTTTTTTTATTAATTTAATCATATTCTCTCTCCTGTAGCCATAATATCATACCACAAACTACAAAATCAGACAATATTTCATTATTATTAATTTTATTAATTTATTAATTAATTTTATTAATTATTTAATTAAATATATTGACTTTTTGATTAAATAGTCATAATATATTGGTGAGGTGACGATATGAAAAAGGAAGTAATAGGTATTTGCCCGATATGCAATGATAACTTAGTGGTCACAGAACTGACTTGTAACCATTGTAACACGAGCATTCATGGCGAATTTGAATTAAATGAATTCAATTATTTAACTAAAGAAGAATTGTTATTGACTAAGTTGTTTATAAAGACACAAGGTAATATTAAAGAAATAGAAAAAGAGCTTGGTGTCTCATATCCAACAGTAAAAAAAATGTTAGAGAGTTTGGGTTCTCATTTAGGACTTGATGTAAAAGTTGATAAAGAGAATCGTGATGATATACTTTCAAGAATTGCTAATAAGGAAATCAGTGTTGAAGAAGCACTTAAATTATTATAAGGAGGATAATCAAAATGACAGATAAGGAAAAAATCTTAAAACTATTAGAAGAAGGTAGCATTACGGTAGAAGAAGCTAGTAATTTACTTGATAAGCTAGAGATGGTCGATGATAATGAAAGAGCAGCATCAAATGACAAAAAATCTAAAAGCAAGGGTAAAAATGTTAATATCATAATAGAAGATAGCACTGGGCATGACCGTGTAAATATTTATATGCCACTATCAGTATTAAGATTTGCATTGAAATTCAATAACGGTCATATCAATGTTGATGGCAAGCAAGTTAACGTTAGCGAAATTAAAGACATTATCGATAGTGCTGAGATTGGTACTATCGCGGATATTGAAACTAGTTCTGGTATAGTAAAAATATCTATTATATAATTCTTTATACTACTTTCAATTGCGATTGAGTAATCAATCGCTTTTTTATACACTAAATGCGAGTATTTCTCATATATTGTAGTGTAGTGTAAAGGAGACCAACTATGAGGAAGTCAAGTAATAAATGAAAAATATTTATGGCATGACAAAAAGAACTAAGAAATAGTCAATTTTAAAAATTATTGATTATTCTAAGATAAAATCTTTATCAGGATTCGAAAGGATAAAGAA
>JAVBUP010000036.1:0-4349 GCA_031555175.1 Coprobacillaceae bacterium | reverse complement strand
TTAAAAAGAACAGCTTATGGTTATCGATCATTCGTTCACTATCGTAAACGAATTCTCTTACTAAACTGTTCCTATTGACAAATTAATATACAAAAAAGGGATAAACGTTTATCGTTCACCCCTACGGTTGTCTAAGAACCCAAAAAAAAGAAGGGATACCCTTCTTAATCATCTACTTTCGCTAAATCCAGAATATCAACTTCTACTAATGTATCTCTACCAAACATTGATAATATTACTTTAGCCAATTGTTTTTCCATATCAATCGCTTCTACTTTACCAGTTGATTGAGAGAACGGTCCGCCAAGAACCTTTACCTCATCCCCAACAGTAAATGAAATTTCAACATGTTCATCACGAATACCCATCGATCTAAGAATTGGATCAATTTCATGTTTAGCTAATGGAAATGGTTTTGCTCCTCCCCCAGAAGATCCGATGAACCCAGTAACACCTGATGTATTACGAACTACATACCAGGCATCATCTGTCATGATCATTTCAACTAGAACGTATCCTGGGAACATATTAACTAATTTCGAAACTTTTTTTCCATCTTTAATTTCAGTTTCCATATGTTCAGGAATGATAATATTGAATAACACATCCTGTAATCCCATTGATTCAATTCTTTTTTCTAAGTTTTCTTTTACTTTATTTTCATGACCAGAATATGTATTAACTACATACCATTGTTTTTCGTCTTGCCAACCCATGATTAAATACCTAACAACTCAAGAATTGCAGCAATCACAAAATCACTCGCAAAGAAATAAAGTCCAAAGCATAGGCAGAAACCTAATACTACTAAACTATCTTTTGCTAATTCTTTTTTTGTCAACCAACGTACTTTACCTAATTCAGCACGAATTCCTTTAAAACTAAACCATTCTCTAAATTTCATGAAATAACCTCCTATTTCGTTTCTTTATGAAGCGTGTGTTTCCCACATTTTTTACAATATTTATTTAACTCAAGTCTTTGTGTATTTACTCTCGTGTTTTTATCAATAGAATAGTTTCTAGAGAGGCACTCAGTACACACTAAAATTACTTTTTGATTCATTTTATCACCAACTTATGCCTTAATAATTTACCACAATCTAGCTCTTTAGTCAAATAGTATTGATAAAATCATGTGATTAGACCTCAGCTATTTTCTTTTTAATCCTTACAACCGCATTAAAAACTGTTTTTAAGGAGATATGTAATATCTTTGCTATCTCCTTATTGTTATAACCAGTTAAACGATACAACACTATCTTTTTCTCTAAATCCGATAACTTCCGACTTTCAAATAATGTTTTTTGTGCTTCTAGTTCTAACAATATTTCCTCCGGATTGCTTTCGTTACTCACAAAGAAATCCTCAAAAGTTGCGTCATCTTCATTAGATATATATCCATTAAGAGATAACGCATCATTAACATAACGTTGTTTTGATCCTGTCGCTTTTTTAAGAAAAGCTTGCATGTCCCTTCTAACACAAATCGATAAAAAAGTCTTAAAATTTGCTTCTACATCATCACGATAAGAGTGTAATGCCTTATAAAACGAAAGGATTGCAATTTGTTTCAAATCATCTACCTGCAATCCATATTTACCTAAATCATAATTACCTTTTGAAATATTATACATCAATACGCCAGTACATTCAGTTAACAATATTTCAAAAGCTTCTTGATCGCCTAAGCGATATAAATATACTAACTCATCTAAACCTATATTGTCCATTTATACCCTTTCTACTTTAAAGGGTTTCGACTGTTATATACCTCATATAATATTACGGCAGTTGCTACTGAAGCATTTAAACTTGTTACATGTCCCACCATAGGTAGAACAACCTTATAATCACAAGCCTCAAGTACTAGGCGCGATATACCAAAACCTTCTGATCCAATTACAATTACACATGGCATATTGTAATCCAGTTCGCGATAGTCACTTGCTTGATGAACATCACATCCAACAACCCAATAACCTTTTTTCTTCAAATCTTCTAAAGTTCTAGTTAAGTTTGTGACTTGAGCAACCTTGACATGGTCAATAGCACCCGTAGATACTTTAGCTACTGTCTGATTCAAAGATACGCTGCGATTTTTGCCAATAATAATGCCATCCACACCAATTGCATCACATGTTCTCATAATAGCCCCTAAATTATGCGGATCTTCTAAGCCATCCAACATAACTAATAATGGCTGTTTTCCATTTGGGATACTTGATAGTATTTCATCAATACTATAGTAATCATAACCTTCAACCTGAGCTACTATACCTTGATGCCTACCGTTATTAGCTAAATCATCAAGTACTCGTCTATTTTGAATAAACTTAACTGGGATTTGTTTCTTCTTTGCGATAGTTATAACTTGCTCATCTTTCATATTAACCGCCAATAAAACTTCATATACAGCCTTATCCCCATTCAGTGCTTCTAATACTGTATTTTTTCCATAAATATATTGTTTCATCTATTCATCTTCTTTCATTGCAAAATCTTTAAACAACTTAAATAGTTCATTAATTCTCACATCTTGCTTTGCTAAATGTAAATAGCCAATCAAGGCTTCAAACCCTGATGAAGAATTGTGATCAGCTGCACTAGTATTCTTTAACACTCGACTTGTCTTACAATTTCTACCACGTTTATACAATGATATCTCTTCATCACTTAACATCTCATGTTCTAAAGCATATTTCATAAATTCTGCCTGTGCTTTAGCACTAACATAAGAAATTGCAGTCTTCTGCAGCAAATCAGGTTTCATTATTCCTTTTTGCATTACCAAAAAATCTCTTACCAATACTTCAAATACGCTATCTCCAATATAAGCTAATACTAACGGATTAATTAACTTTGGATCCATTAAATAATTCCTCTTTCAATCAACTCGTTACGATATTCGTCAGCTTTATCAAATTCTTTATTTCCCTTAGCTTCATTCCATTTCAAATATAGTGACTTATCTTCTAAACTTAACACCTTATATTCAAATTTGAAACCAAGAACATCTTGCATCTTTAATAGTGTAGCAAACTCAACTTCAATTAGTTCATTATTCTTTTCTTTTACTCGTAATAATTGATTCAATTCCTTAACTTCTTCCAGTATTAAAGTTAAAGCCATACTTGTATTTAAATCATCCTCTAAATACTCTACCATCTTATCAACTTTATTTTTATCATACATCTCATCTAGTTTTCTATCGTTAGTTTGTAAGTAGAGTGAAGCTTGCTTTACTATATTATCAACTTTATTAACTTCTTTTTTTACGCCTTCAACAAGTTCATCGGTATAATTAACAGTATTTCTATAGTGTGTTGATAACATTATCCATTTATATACATTAGTCCCTAATTGTTCAATTAGATCCTTTGCCCAAACAACATTACCTAATGACTTTGACATTTTTTCGCCTTTCAAATTGATCATTTGATTATGCATCCAATACTTTGCTAAGGCATGATGATCATGCGCTTTAGATTGTGCAATTTCATTTTCATGATGAGGGAACTTAAGGTCTAAACCGCCACCATGGATATCGATTTGACTATGGAATATATCATCAATCATAACAACACATTCAGTATGCCATCCCGGTCTTCCTTCTGACCACTTAGTCTCCCATTTAATCCCTTCATCAGTTGCTTTCCATAATGTGAAATCCAACGGATTTTCCTTTTTACTATTTTCATCAATACGTGCTCCAACTACTAAATCATCAATATTTTGTCCTGAAAGATTCCCGTACTCTTCCACTTTTGCGACTCTAAAATAAACATCTCCATCAACTTCATATGCATAGCCATCTTGAACTAGTGAATCAATGAATCCAATAATTCTTTCCATAGTATCAGTTACTCTAGGTGTAAAATCAGGCATTAATATGTTTAAATTTCTTCTAATATCGTTATAAGCATTGATATATTTCTCGGTCAACTCTTTTTCTGTTATTCCTTCTTCTTTCGCAGCTTTAATAATTTTATCATCGACATCAGTAAAATTTGCAGCAAAAATTACATTATATCCTTTATATAAGAAAACTCGTCTTAATACATCAAATACAATCATTGGCCTAGTATTACCAATGTGAACATGATTATAGACAGTCGGCCCACATACATATATACTGACCTCGTTCTCTTTAATTGGTATAAATTCTTCTTTTTGGTTAGTCATAGAATTATATATTTTCATATGTTTTCCTGGTATATTATAAATGACTTATTTTTCTAGTCATATTAATATACCTTCTCCTTTCATTTTTTACTATAATTGAATTGTGAGTATGTGTACTTTGTTTTGTTTCCTGTAGCTATGACTACCTCCGGGAGGGCATTGCCA
>JAVBUP010000011.1:0-45444 GCA_031555175.1 Coprobacillaceae bacterium | reverse complement strand
TATTGAATCAATACAGCAAAGTATTGGTGTAGGTACTGCACTGATAAAAAAGGTTGAAGAACTTGCACATACCAAAAACTGTACACGAATCTATTTGCAAACGACAAATGACAACTCTCACGCTTTTCGTTTTTATCAGCGGCGTGGTTTTATAATGTGCGATGTTAGGTGGAATGAACTTGATTATTCAAGGAAATTAAATCCAACTATCCCGCTTGTCGGAGATAATGATATCCCTGCGTTACACGAAATCGAATTTGAAATGATCTTATAATCAGTTTCGTAGTATAAGCATTTTGTGTATAAAGAAGGTTTGAGATGTTATATAATCTCAAACCTTCTTTATTGAACCCCACCTTTGTGATTGTCTATTTTTATTCTTGTGGATACAAATATAAACTTCCTAATTCTAGGTTAATTGAAATATCAGAAACTAGGCTATATTGATTTAAATCTACGTTAGTTTGATAAAATCTAGTGGACATTCCATTGAGTCCGTAGACGTCAACACCTTGGCTCAAAGCATATCTATATGTTTTAATAACATCTTCATCTAAATGTTTAGTAATGATTTGTTCTAGATCTTCTAAATTTGTTTCTTTTGAGGAACGTAATACAGTTAAATGAATTTTAGAAGAGACAATAAATTGGTTATTTTCGCGATTGAACTCAATTTTAGAATGTAATTTCTCTACTTTAATATCGATAGTATCATCATTAATTACAAATGAATGAAAATAGTCTACAGTTCGTGATGAAGTCCAAGCAATGCCATCAAGTTCTTTAATATCAAGTTCTTTATAAAACTCATCACCAGTTACAAATAATACCGATTCAACATCAAAATAATTCTTTTCCTTTTTTTCCTTGCCTACAGTTGAAATTATTTCATCGCTTACAGACAATACTGGCATACTACTAATTATATCTCTTTCATGGTAGTATCTAACAAAGTTAAGAATATTTGGTGAGGCAGCTAAGGGATTAAGACTAGAGAAGTCAGCAGCATTAACAAGTGAATAATACGGTGTTTTATTTAAATGAGCAGTGACAGTGTATATTTCTTTTACATCTGTATTAGTATAGAAAATATTCGTAGTTGGACGAATTTCTGCGTTATACATTAAATAATTAGTTATATTATCAAGAATATTCTTATCTAGTGTACCCTGACCTATGATAATAGAATTAACATGAGTGAGACTAATTTGTGAACGCAAGGCATTTGCTATTTCATAAATACAATTTTCTATACTAAATCCATCTCCTGTAGCTATTTCATATTGCTCTTCAGAAAAAGATGATTCATTTCCAACTAGGGACTGGGATGATAAATTCATAAATTGGATAGTAACTAGATATTGGTCATCTTTATATTCAATGCCAATTGAGATAGGAAATACCAAGTCTAGTAATTCTTTTTTGTCATAACAAGCACTAGGGATGATTAAAAAAAGACATAGTATTAGTTTTTTCATGAGACTTTCTTATCCTTTGTATTTAGGTAAGTAGGTCTTTTTTCTTTTTTAATCATACTTCTTGGTAGGAATGCGCGGATAGCATCTGTCAGAATAAAGGGACTGACTGGAGTTAGAATTGGGACACCATAAGATTTTAGATTTGCCATATAAATAACGAAGAATAAGAATGAACAAATAAATCCAAATAACCCAAAACACCAGGCTAGGGCAAATACAATCATTTTTATAATGGCAATACTCCCATTAAAGGAGACATTATTGGAAATAGTATAGGTACAAATAATTGAAAGAGCAGAGAAAAACATAATATCTGGCCCAATAAGTCCACTGGAAATAGTGATTTGTCCTAGTAGTATTCCCCCAATAACTAATAACGTAGATGAAATTCCAGCTGGTAGTCGTGTTCCGGCGGCCCGGAATACTTCAAAAAGGAAAGTAGCTAAAAGTATTTCTAAATCTACTGGAACGATAACACCTTTCCTACTAGCGATAATATTGGATAAGAAAGTGAATGGGATTAATTGTGGGTCATATGAGTAAATAGCTAGTAAGAAGCTCATTAGAAACAGTGAGATGAATAACGAAGTCATATATAATGTTCGATTAAAAATGGTCGTTACGTAATTATCACTGACATCGTCTGAGAAGTTAGTAAAAAAAGACAGTGTTACAGGAGCAATAGCAGCAGAGTTAATATTATCGACTAAGATACACACACGGCCATTTAGTAAACTGGTCACACAATAGTCTGGTCTAGTTGTATAAGTAAGCGTGGGGAAAATAGACGTTTTTTTAGTGGCTATTGCATTTCTAAATTGACTGGCACTAGCTACTGCATCTATGTCTATTTTTGAGATGTGATTTCTAACACGGGATAATAATACATCATTGGTAATATCATCAATATATAATAGTTTAACTCTAGTTTGTGAACGGCGTCCAATTGTAAAAGGTTCACTTTTGAGCGTAGCTGATTTTATTCTTTTTCTGATTAAAGCCATATTAGTATCGATATCTTCTACAAAACTATCACGTGGTCCAGATATAGTGATATCAATAATTGATTGCTCTGGATCACGTTTAGGTACATCAGCTAGATTCAAACGATAGAGTTTTTCTTCATACAATAAGACAATATAACCCATAAAAATATAGTTATCTACTTCTTCTAAACTCTTTTTATCAAATAATTCAAGAAATAGTGAACTATCATTTTCTAATGATATCGATTCTTTTTTTAAACTATCTTCAAGGCGTGGGATAATAAAGTCATCTAGTTCTCGTACATTACATAATCCAGGGCTAAAGAATATTTCGATATTTTGGTTACGATAAGATAATGTTTTATGTAGAACATCACTCACTTGTTGATAGTGTGTTAACAGGTTTTCTAGTTGCATCTTTTTTCTCCTTTCCTTTTTTTATAAGATAATTGTTAATTATTACAGATCCTAATAAAGTAGCTAACGCTAGATAGAGAAAGATATTTTCGCCAAGAGCAATAGTATAAATATGATTAAACTGTAAACTAAATATAATTGTAAAGATAACTGATATTGCAATCATGCCTTTAAACTTGAAATGCCAAATGCGAGCGAGTATAAAGAAAGTAATGGCAGTGTTTATAACTCCATTTATAACCCAATATGATGAAGCGATATACTCGGCATATTCAAGATACTTACCAAAACTGATAAGTTTCCATGATTCATAATAAATGAATGGTATCTTATCTATCAGTAACCCAAATTTACTCACTACCCAAATGCAGTCGATAAAAATAATTATGGAATGTATGAAAGCGCGAATATTTAGTTCTTTTGGTTTGATCTCATCATTCGCTAAATCAATGTAATAAAATAAGAGAAACCAATCTAGAATCATCATAGCACTAACTGCTATACTGCCAATCACACTTTTTGGAAATTGACCCTCCATAGGGATCAAAGTAAATAAAGATAAAAATGATTTATCAAAGAATATATAAATAAAGAATTGAATGATCACGAAGATTAAAAAGATATTAGATGTTCTAAGGAGTGAATCGATGCCATCATGCAAAGTGTATATTACAAATATAAAAATGATTGTAATAATCATCCATGGTGGTGTTCGTGGCAATAGATTAACAACTGAAAATCCTGCAGCTGTTAGTATTGTTAGATAAATACGATAGATTAAATAGAATGTTATAAGAATTTTTGAAAACTTAAATAGTTTTTCATGGCCAGTATTTCTCGCAATTACTTCTAGTGGCTCCTTCTTCATATGTCTAATTTTTTTATGTATATATGGAGTTAGAGAGATAAGAGTAAAGGCATTTAGTAGCGCAAATATATAGCTGAGTTTTCCTGCGCTTTGAAAAAGAATACGAATTAAAATACGATTGCTGAAGTATAAACCAGTTAATGCTGCGATATTTAGAAAGCCAAAACTATTTCGAGTATATTTGTCCATTTTTAATCACCAATTTAATTGTTTACTGAAAAAAGCTTAAATAAACCAATTTTTAGAATATTGTTATTAAATGAGTAAAAAACATTGGAATATTAAAAAATATGTAAAAATTGCTCTATATAATTTTGAAAATTAGCCTTTTGACTAGATGTAGAAATAAATGTAGGCTATATATACAAGGAGTGATTTATAATGCTAAATGAAGTAATAGTTATGGGAAAGATATTATCTAAACCAGTCTTAAATGAGACAATGAATGGTAATAAAGTGGCTAATATAATACTTGAAGTAAAAAGACCATTTAGAAATAATGTCGGCGTATATGAAAGTGATTTTATCCATTGTATTTTATGGAGAGGAGTTGCAGAAACATGTTGTAATCTATGCAATGTAGGCGACATGTTGTGTATTAAAGGAAGACTACAAAGTCGCTTTTATGAATCTCCAGACAAACAAAATGTTCAAATGCTAGAAGTTGTCGCTGAAAAAGTTGAACTAATGAACAAATACTTTTGATGTTATTTGATTTTTAAGCTCTCTAAGTTTATAATTATTGTGTTAAAGGGGGTAGTAGTAAAATGATTGAGTTTAAAAATGTATCTAAGACTTATAATCAAACATTAAAAGCAGTTGATGATCTAAGTCTAGTTGTACCTGATGGAAAGATTGTAGGGTTCATTGGCTTAAATGGTGCTGGTAAGACAACAACTTTAAAAATGTTAACTGGTATTTTAGCTCCAGATAACGGGAGCATTACAATCAATGGTTTTGATATTGATAAGGATGCTGTAGAAGCAAAGAAGCAATTTGCTTTTGTATCAGATAATTCTGATGTTTTCTTACGACTAAAAGGAATTGAATTTTTAAATTTCATGGGTGATATTTATGAAGTACCCAATGAAGACAGAGCAAGTCGCATCCAAGATTTAGCTAAACGCTTTGAAATGGAAAGTGCACTAAATGATAAAATTAAGGGATACTCTCATGGGATGAGACAAAAAATCATGATCATGGGTGCTTTATTGCATAATCCAAATGTTTGGATTCTTGATGAACCATTAATGGGACTTGATCCAAGATCTAGTCATGAATTGAAAGAAATGATGAAAGAACATGTTAGAAGAAATAACACTGTATTCTTTTCGACACATGTTCTTGATGTAGCGGAGAAATTATGTGATTTAGTTGCAATTATTAATAAAGGAAAGATTTTATTCTGTGGTACTTTAGAAGAGTTAAAAAATAAATATTCAAATATATCATCACTAGAAGATATTTTCTTGGCGATTATCAATGAATAAATTTATATCATTAACAAAAACTCTTTTAAAATCCAATAATGGGATGGAAACCATGAAGAAAAAAAACGATAAGAACCAAAAGAAAAATAGTATATGGACTATAATTGGACTTGGTGTTTTATTCTTATATGTAGGTGTTGTGTTCGCTGGCTTAAGCTTTTTTATGACAGCTGAGGGATATGACATGTTCTCACAACTAGGGCAACAGTCATTTGTTCTTTATTTAGGGCTATTAATTGTTTGCTTTGTAGTATTTTTCTTTGCATTGCTTACTGTCCCTGGAGTATTCTTCTTTTCAAATGATGTTGATCAATTATTATGTTTACCAGTAAAACCAACAGAAATAGTATCGGCTAAGTTTATTGTATCATTAGTGTATGAGTATTTATTTGAAGCTATTATATTAATACCAATGTTTATAAGCTATGGTTTAAAAGATGGCTCTGGTATTGCTTTCTATTTAATGGGATTAGTAGCATTCATTTTTATGCCGTTCCTACCATTAATTTATGCTTACACATTGAATTTAGTGTTGATGCGTTATACGACATTCTTTAGAAATAAAGATTTCTTTATGATGTTGAGTAGTATATCAGCGATTGTTATTTCATTAGGAATCAATTTTACAATCCAAGGAGCAATGACAAGTATAGCTCCGTTAGAGTTTTTTGCATCATTGATGTCAGATTCTAATGCTTTAATAAAAGTTATGAATACTATTTTTCCAGCTAATACATTTATGGTAGAAGCTCTATCTGGGAATGTCTTATCGTTAATCATTTTTATTGCAATTAATGCTGCGGTAGTAGTACTAGTATTATGGCTTAGTAAAGCATTTTACTTCACGGTTGTAATGAGAATGTCTGAGTCATCATCTAAGCGTACTAAACTAAATGAAAAAAGTTTTGATAAGAAATCTAAAGGTGTTCTGTTTACATTATTCAGTAAAGAAATGAAAATTCTATTTAGAACACCAGTATATTTATTAAATTGTGTATTAGTTGTAGTTATGGTGCCGATTATCTTCATCATTTCTATGCTTGGAAGCGGAAAACAAGGTATTGATGAGTTAATTAATATGTTTGTTGGGTTTGATATATCATCTTTTTATGGAGAATTATTATTCATTATTGTTGGAATTATATTATTCTTCTCAGCTATGAACTCAGTTACTGTAACAGCAATATCTCGAGAAGGGCAAGGATTCGCATTTAGTAAATCAATGCCTATAGCTTATAGAACACAAATTATGGCTAAGTTATTAACAGGAGCTACTATTTCAATATTTGGTGTTTTGCCAATGCTAATTGTTGTATTAGTAATGCTCAAGACAGATATATTGTTTTCAGCTGTTGCGATTATTTTATCACTAGGAATAATGTTAGTAATAAATCAAATTGGGATGATAATTGATATTCTTAGACCAAAACTGAATTGGTCCGATGAGACACATGCTGTAAAAAACAATATGAATCTTATTTTACTTATGTTGCCAACTATGGCTTTAGGGATGATGGTAGCAGTATTTGGATTTATGTTTGGTTCTAATTATATGGTAGCTGCCATAATATTAAGTGTATTAGTACTTGGCTTATTAGTTATAACATACAAATTATGCTTGAGTCTTGCAGATAAAAAAATAAAAAATATTGAGGTATAATATTGACATATGTGAAATATATGTTAATATATATGCAATTAAATAAGAGTTGGTAGAGGCAGCGATGCATCAAAGTAATACATGGAGTAGACATACTAAGAAGTGTATGAAAGGTAATCATCGCCGAACGGATTTGTAGGTATACAAATTACGTGGGGTTAAAGAGAATATCTTTAGCACTCATCTGTAGATGGAACTATCGCACACCTGACAAAAATGTTTTGGGGTTGCCGGTAGTGCAACCCTTTTTTAATTGAAATATTCTTAAACATTTTTATAGGAGGAAAAGGAAAAATGAGAAGAAATTTATTAAAAGTATTTGCATGTTTAGCGTTAGTATTATCACTAACAGCATGCGGAAGTAAAGATGATACAGATACAAGAGAAGTATTAAAAGTTGGAATGGAATGTGATTATGCACCATTTAACTGGACTCAAGCTACTGAACCAGAAAAAGGTGTAGCATTAACAACTGGGGGATATTGCGCAGGTTATGATGTGCAAATCGCTCAAGCAATCGCTGATGGTTTAGATATGAGGTTAGAAGTAGTTAAGACTGAATGGGATGGTCTTATTGCAGCAGTGCAAACTGGAACATTAGATTTAATTATTGCTGGGATGTCACCAACTGCTGAACGTAAATTGTCAATTGATTTTTCAGACAATTATTATAATTCTGATTTAGTATTAGTTGTTAGAAAAGATGGAGCTTATGCAAATGCTTCTAAACTTTCAGATTTTAGTGGGGCTAAAGTAGTAGCGCAATTAAATACATTCCACGACACAGTAATTGATCAAATCGATGGAGTTAAACATCAAACTCCGGCTATTGATTTCTCAACAATGTTAACTTCACTTAATGCGGGAATTGTTGATGCATTAGTTGCAGAAAGACCATATGCTCAAGGAGCAGTTGAAACTAACACTGGTCTTACATTTATAGAATTTGGTGAAAATGGCTTTGTAGCATCTGAAGATGATACTGCAATTGCAGTTGGTTTAAAACAAGGATCACAATTAAGAACAAAAATTAATGATATTTTAGATGGAATTAGCCAAGAGCAACGTGATGAAATGATGCAATGGGCTATTGACAATCAATAAAACAAGAATTGAGGGGATAGTATGTTATTGGGAGCAGCAACCGTATCAAAGAATATGTTAGAATGGATGATATTTATTACTGTTGAGTATTGGCCATTGTTAATGAAAGGTGTTAAGACAACATTATTGATTTCTATAACTGGAACAATTATTGGGTTGATAATTGGGTTATTAGTCGCGATTATTAAGACAATACCTAGTCAACGTAATGAATCAATAGTTAAAAGGATTTTCAAATGGATTACAAATTTCCTACTTGCGGCTTATGTGGAAGTATTCCGTGGAACACCAATGATTGTTCAAGCGATGATTTTCTATTTTGGAGGCCATTCTATAGGCATTAAATGGGAACCATTCGCTGCGGGACTGTTTGTTGTATCGATTAATACAGGTGCTTATATGGCAGAAATAGCTCGTAGTGGTATTATATCAATTGACCAAGGTCAATTTGAAGGTGCTGCATCAATTGGAATGTCACATTATCAAACTATGTTTAGTGTAGTATTGCCACAAGCTATTCGTAATATAATGCCAGCAATTGGGAATGAATTTGTTGTAAATATCAAGGATACTTCAGTTCTAAATATTATTAGCGTAAGTGAGGTATTCTTCCAAGGTAAGGCTGCCGCTGGGCTATATGCTCAACCAATTCCTGCATATCTAGTTATTGCAGTAATATACTTTATACTTACATTCACTGTTACTAGAATACTATTATTGATAGAAAAGAAAATGGATGGTCCATCTAACTTTAAAGTTATTGGTTCACAAACAACAGTACATGCCACTCATGGTAGCACAAGAAAGGCTGGTCATTAATAATGAAGAACATTATTCAAATCCAACATTTATCTAAGAAATTTGGTGACCATGAAGTATTGAAAGACATTGATTTTGGTGTAGATATGGGAGAGGTAGTATGTATTATTGGAGCCTCAGGATCTGGTAAATCTACATTGCTACGTTGCCTTAATTTATTAGAATCCCCAACTACAGGCGATATACTATATCACAATGAGTCGATATTGAGAATGAAGTCAATTTCAAGCTACCGTACAAAGGTAGGTATGGTATTTCAATCATTCAACTTATTTAATAACTTAACGGTTCTAGATAATTGCATTATCGGCCAAGTTAAAGTGTTAAAGAGAAATAAAGAAGAAGCGAAGAATATCGCAATTGATTATTTAGAAAAAGTTGGTATGGGAGCATATATTAATGCTAAACCATCACAAATTTCTGGCGGTCAAAAACAACGTGTAGCGATTGCTAGAGCGTTGGCGATGGAACCAGAAGTATTACTGTTCGATGAACCAACAAGCGCACTAGATCCAGAAATGGTTGGAGAAGTACTTGAAGTTATGAAAGCATTAGCTAAATCAGGATTAACAATGATTGTTGTTACTCATGAAATGGATTTCGCTAGAGATGTATCAGATCGAGTAGTATTTATGGATAAGGGAAAAATTGAAGAAGAGGGAACTCCAGATGTTATCTTCAATCATCCTGCAAAAGAAAGAACAAAAGAGTTCTTATCAAGAATTTTAAAATAAACATATAATCCAGTGCTTTGTAACTGGATTTTTATTATACTTAATAACATCTCAGATAAATAGTTCCATTTATAGTGAAAAGAGCATTAAAATCGTATCTTTTTATAATAATTTACTTTATTATATTTGTATAAAGCCATTTCTTTATATATTAGTAATTGTATAAAGTAATACTTTATAATGAATTATCAATGATAAGGAGAAAAACAATGAGTACAATTATATTATATAAGTCAAAATATGGCACAACAAAAGACTGCGCCAAAAGAATTGCTAGTGGTCTAGACCACTCATCTACAGTTAAAGACATAAGTGAGGTAAGTGATATTAGTGAATATGATATTATTGTTATTGGTAGTCCAACATATGCTGGGAACATGAACAAAGATGTAAAAAACTTTTGTAAGAATAATTTAGATGTTTTATTAACTAAAAAAATTGCTATTTTTACGTGTGGGAGTTTAATTGATAAGTATATGGATGTTGTGAAAGCGTGTATTCCTGAATCTCTTATTCACAATGCTAAAGTTATTGATTGCTTTGGAGGAGAATTACAAACTGATAAAATGAATTTTTTAGAGAAAAAGATAGTTGGAATGATTGGAAAAACAGGACAAACTCCAACTAGTGTTCAACAAGATAGAATTGATGCATTTGTTGATATAATTAATAAACTATAATTAAGAACCTAAGAATAATCTTAGGTTTTATTTATAGAAAACCAGTGCAGTAAGGTATGTATTGCTAAAAAAAAGTGTTATAATATCAAAAGAGGAGCGTGGGAGTATGAAAGATATAGCATATATAAAGAATAAACTATCATTACTTCCATTAGAACCAGGTTGTTATTTAATGAAAGATGACAATGGCACAGTAATTTATGTTGGTAAAGCAAAGAAATTGAAATCAAGAGTTAGTTCATATTTTACTGGAGCTCATAATTATAAGACTACAAAACTTGTGGAAGAAATCAATGATTTTGAGTATATTGTTACTAGTTCTGAGAAAGAAGCCCTGTTATTAGAAATTAATTTAATAAAGGATTTTTCTCCTCGTTATAACATAATGTTTATGGATAATAGTTATTATCCATATATACAAATTACAAAAGAAACTCATCCTCGCCTTAAAATAGTGCGTGATGCAAAGAATAAAAAGTGTAAGCATTTTGGACCATTTCCAGATGCGACTGCGGCTAGAGAAACATACAAATTATTAAACCGCTTGTACCCACTAAGAAAATGTGAATCATTACCAAATAAACCATGCCTATATTATTCATTGCATCAATGTATTGCACCTTGTATCAATAAGATTGATAAAGAGACATATGCTGAAATGATTAGTGATATTTCAAAGTTTATTAAAGGTGATACAAAAGAGATAATGACTGATTTAGAAAATAAGATGATTGATGCTAGTGAGAACTTACAGTTTGAACAAGCAAAAGAATATCGTGATTTAATGAGACATATAGATAGTGTAACATCTAAGCAAAAAGTGCAATTAGCAGATCAAGTCGATCGTGATGTAATTGGTTATTATGTTGATAAAGGATATATTTCAATTCAAGTATTCTTTATGCGTGATGGTAAGCTGTTATCAAGGGATATAAATTTGATGCCTATCTATGATGAAATTGAAGATGTATTAATTTCCTTTATTCATCAGTTCTATCAAACTAATACAATACCAAAAGAAATATTAATTCCTAAAGGAATTGATGCTGGTGCATTAGAAGAAATTTTGGACTGTAGGATCGTTAAGCCAGAAAAGGGCGATAAAGAAAAACTAGTGCAATTGGCATGCAACAATGCCAAAGAATTGCTAGAGCATAAATTCTTGATGTTGGAAAAAAGCGATAATGCTACCGTGAATGCTTTTACAGAGCTAGCAGATAAGTTGAATATGAAATCAGTGCATCGAGTTGAATTATTCGATAACTCTAATATTCAGGGAGCGCATGCCGTAGCTGGTATGGTTGTGTTTATCGATGGCAAGCCAGCGAAGAATGAGTATAGAAAATATAAAATTCAAACTGTTGAAGGACCAAATGATTATGAGAGTATGAAAGAGGTCGTGTATCGACGTTATTTTAGAGTATTACGTGATAATCTGCCACGCCCTGACTTAATCATAGTCGATGGTGGAACACCACAGATTAATGCTGCTAAAGAGATTATTGATGCGTTAGGGTTAGGTATTACTATATGTGGATTAAGTAAAGACGATAAACATTCGACAGCAATGCTATTAAGGGATGATGGTGAGATGGTAGATCTAGATCGCAAATCACAGTTATTTTATTTGTTGACTCGTATGCAAGATGAAGTCCATCGTTATGCAATTTCTTTTCATAAAAATGTTAGAAGCAAATCGTTGTTTGATTCTATTCTAGATCAGATAACAGGTGTTGGAGAGAAAAGAAAAAAAGCATTGTTACGCCATTTTGGATCGGTTAAGCAAATGCGTGAAGCTAGTATAGAACAACTATCAGAAGTTGTGCCAAAGGATGTAGCAATACAATTATATAATGTATTTAGAAAGGAAGAAGAGGATGAATCATAGAGAAACAATGGCTGTCATTAACCTAGACAATCTTAACTACAATTTGAATACAATACATCAAATGTGCGATAAAAATATCATTGCTGTATTAAAAGCTAATGCCTATGGGCATGGGGCAATACGTATTGCACAAGAGTTAGAAGGTAAAGAATGTGTGACAGTATTTGCAACTGCGACTGTTGACGAAGCGGTAGAGCTTCGCAAAGCTGGGATAACAAAACAAATACTTGTGCTTGGTTCATGTACAAAGCGAGACCTTGTTGAAATTCAAGAATATAATATTACAATAACTATCCATAGCATTGATCAAATCATGTTTTTGGGAAACGAAGCTATTGATAAGGTGATAAAGGTTCATATGAAAGTTGATACTGGAATGAATCGCTTAGGATTTAAAGGTAGAGAGCAATTTGAAGAAGCTTATAATTTATTATCTGTTATTAGAAATATTGATATTGAAGGCGTTTATACCCATTATGCTACTGCGGATGAGGATGATACGACAATGTATATTCAACAACAAGATGAGTTCAAGCAAGTTATTGCTGGGTTTAGCTTCGATTTAGTTCATTCACAAAACAGTGCTGCAACAATGTATCATAGTGATGAATTATCAAATGCTGTTAGAGTAGGTATTGCAATGTATGGGATAGAGCCAAATAACACTGAGAGTAGAGTATTAAAACCAGTTATGGCGTTATATTCTAAAGTAAGTCAAGTTCATCATATTAAAAAAGGTGAGACTGTTTCTTATGGGGCGACGTATACTGCAGAAAAAGATGAAATAATTGCTACTATTCCTATTGGTTATGCAGATGGTATTATACGTGCAAATCAAGGGCGTTATGTATGTATCCATCATGACTTATATCCAATTGTTGGTAGGGTGTGTATGGATCAGTTAATGCTGCAAGTAGATGAAAAAGTTCAAGTAGGTAGTGTTGTGGAAATATTTGGTGATGAAATATCAATAGTTAGCATGGCAAATAATTTAGACACCATTGCTTACGAGATATTGTGTCTTATATCATCGAGAGTACCAAGAGTATACTTTAGTGAAGGAATGATGAAATAATCATTCTTTTTTTTACTAGATTATCATGAATTGGTTATATTTCAATTACACTTAGAATAGTATTTAAAAAGTGTGGTATCTCTTCATTTATAGATAGAAACATGTTATTATAAACAAGTAACTTTGAGGGGGCAATGTAATGGATTTAAAAACATTATCAATTATCTTATTTGCGATAGTGTACATATTATTGATGGCTTTACCAGAAAAACGCGCTTATGTGGCATTGATGGGAGCAGGATTGTTTGTAGCTGTGGGAATTTTACCACTAGAGAATGTGATGGATGTTGTTAACTGGAATGTAATTATGATGATTGCCGGAACAATGGGAATTATCTATTTCTTTATAGAATCAAAAATGCCAGCATTAATGGCGGATGTACTGATTAACAATATGCCTAATGTAAAATGGGCAATAATTTCGTTGTCATTATTTGCAGGAGTGATATCAGCATTTGTAGACAATGTAGCAACAGTTTTAATGGTTGCACCAATTGCCCTGACAATATCAAAAAAATTGAAAATATCTCCTGTACCAATGATTATTGCTATTTCTGTAGCAAGTAATATTCAAGGAGCGGCAACACTAGTTGGAGATACTACATGTATCTTATTAGCAGGTGCTGCAAAAATGAATTTCTTAGACTTTTTTGTTTTTGATGGGAAAATTGGAATGTTTTGGGTTGTACAAGTAAGTATGATTGCCGCAACACTATATTTTTTCATAATATTTAAGAATTATAAACATAAAGTAAAATCACAAGGAGTTACTAAAGTAACTGATTTCTTTCCATCAGTATTATTGTTGGGTACTATTGTATTATTGATAGTCGCTTCATTCTTGCCAAATATGCCTGAGAATATAAATGGCTATATTTGCATGGGACTTTTCTTTATCGGATTGTTTAGAGAATTATTGCGTGGAAGAATGAATATAGTTATTGGTTCAATTAAGGAAATTGATTATTTCACCTTATTATTACTAACTGGCCTATTTATAATTATTGGTGGAATATCTCATATCGGTGTTGTGAAAGATTTGAGTGATCTTATTATGGGAATTACTGATGATCCGTTCATTCTATACACAATTATCGTATGGCTATCAGTATTGCTATCAGCTTTCATCGATAATATTCCGTATATAGCAACGATGTTACCAGTTATTGCTGCAATGCAAGACAAATTTGGACCAAGCATATATGTATTATATTTTGGCTTATTAGCAGGTGCAACATTAGGTGGGAACTTAACTCCAATTGGAGCAAGCGCTAATATAACAGCTTTGGGTATTTTAAGAAAAGATGGGTATGAAGTTAACCCGCTGGATTTTATGAAAATATCAGTACCATATACTCTAGCAGCAGTAATCACTGGCTATATTTTGATTTGGGTAATATATTATTAAAACTCAGTTTTATATGAACTGAGTTTTTTTATAAAATGTTTGCAATGTATACCTAGATATGCTAATATATACGAGCACGCATAAAGCGATGCTTGAATAGCTCAGTAGGTAGAGCAATCGGCTGTTAACCGATCGGTCGTAGGTTCGAGTCCTACTTCAAGCGCCATGTGGCCTGTTGGAGAAACGGTTAACTCACTTGCCTTTCACGCAAGCATTCACGGGTTCGAATCCCGTACAGGTCACCATTTAAAAATGAACTTCTAGAGAAATCTAGAGGTTTTTTGTTGCACTTGTGATGGAAAACAATTGCTGTTTTAACTATATTGAAGTATACTTAGTTTTGATTGGAGGCATTATTTATGAAGCTAAATGTGAAGCAGTTTCAGGAATTGAAATCAATTAAAAATAGTGGTTATGAAGCAATCAAAGTAGAATTTCTGTTTCATTCTAATAAACTGGAAGGTAGTACTTTCACTAAAGAAAACTTGGAATCTTACCTTAATAATCAGATAATTGAAGGTAGTCATGATATTGATGATATATTTGAAACAATCAATTCAACAGAGTTATTTGATTTTGTAATAGATACACTTGATGAACCTATATCTGAAAAATTACTTTTGGAGTTTCACCAAATGCTAAAGAAGAATACTAATGATCAAAGAAGAGGATTTGCTGGTACATGGAAAAAAATACCAAATATGATACTAGGCGCAGACAAACTTATAGTAGCCCAACCATATGAGGTTCCGGATAGAATTTCTGAGTTGATTGCTGTTTGGAATAATGATAGTAAAGATTTTAATTCAATCGTTCAATTTCATATAGATTTTGAGAAAATTCATCCGTTCCAAGATGGAAATGGTAGAATTGGAAGATTCATTATGCTTAAGCAATGCATTGAAAATGGAGTAGATTTAATTTCTATCGATGAGAAATATTCTATGGAATACAAGCGAGCTTTGCTTATAGCGCAAACTGAAAATAATGTAGATGCAATATCAAATATATTAACTTCTTGCCAGAAAGATATTGCCAGAAAGCTAAACTTCATAAGCACTACCATAGATTATTTGCCAAAGTAATTATTTAGAATTGCAGTTCGAATCCCGTACAAGCCACCATTTGTGAAAGGATAGAAAATCCAAAAATAATTGTTGGCAATATTAAAGATTCTTCAATAATGGATATATGGAATTCAGATGCACTTAAGAAAATAATCTCACCAGATCGCGAAGAGTTTAAAAATACTTTATGTTATGACTGTGATGAGTTTGATGATTGTATACGTAGAAAAGGAGTATGTTATGCTAGAACTTTGATTTTAGATCAAAATAGATTATTTAATATAGACCCAATCTGTCCTAAATTTACTAAAAAAATAAAATTTGTATAATAAGAGGTGATAAAATGATTGAAATTATAAACGTAACTAAGGATTATAAAATTCCTATGACTACAAAAAAGAGAGGCTTAAAAAACATTTTTTGGCAGCCTACAACGAGTTTAACTGCGATACATAATTTGAATCTAACGATAAATTCAGGTGAAGTGATTGGACTAGTGGGTCATAATGGTGCTGGAAAATCAACAATCATTAAAATGCTCTCTGGTATTTTAACTCCAACATCAGGTGTTATTAAAGTATTAGATTTTATACCTGATAAAAAGGAAAAAGCCTTTTTAAATCAGATTGGATTGATGATGGGGAATAAGTCTATGCTTTTCTATGATTTGCCAATCATTGATTCATTCAATTTCTATCAAAGTATTTATACCGAAGTTACTGATGAATATAAAAAGCAATTATCGCAGTTGATGGATAAAATTGAATTAACTCCGCTTTTAAATCAACCAGTAAGAAAACTATCCCTTGGTCAAAGAATGAAAGCTGAATTAATATTAGCGATTGCTCATCAACCAAAAATTTTATTTTTAGATGAGCCTACATTAGGTTTAGATTTTAAAGCAAAAAAAGAAATTTTAAAATTTATTAAACAAATTAATCAAACTTGTAATATGACAATCATCTTAACCACTCATGATTTAAACGATATAGACTCTTTATGTACTCGTCTAATCCTTTTAAATCAAGGAGAAGTAACCTATGATGGTGATATAAAAACAGTTGAAAAAAGACATCTTTATCGTAGAATTACGATTGAAAGTGAAACACAAATTGATTTAGAAAAAGCAAACTTTGGTTATCAATTGATTGAAGAAGATAATCAAAATGTAAGTTTTATTATAAAAAAAGAAGTTCTAGATAAATGCTTAAACTATTTAAATGATTTAAATATTGATGATATTAGTGTTAATAAGTTAGGTCTAGAGTATATTTTATATAAGCTATGATCCAACTCATTAAAGAATCATTAATAATATCATTTAAAAAAATCAGAGTATATAATTTAGAATTTATTATGATGCTTTTTCACTTCATTTTTAATCTAATCTTTATGTTACTTTTTTGGAGTGCTATTTTAAGCAATTTTTCTATTCCTAATCATTGGACGAATGGGGAATTATATTTATTTAGTGCTTTTGTATTACTTGGTAGTGGATTTGAAGAAATCTTCTTTGGTTTTAGAAATTTACCTTATGATATTACGCAGGGTCAATTAGATCAATATTTGATCAGACCACGTTCAACAATCCTTTTATACCTTTTACAAAATTTAAATATCATTAGTGTTTTAGAACAAATATGTATTGCTTTAATAACTTGTATCATTATCATTCTGACATACAATATTCAAATACATTTTATGGCTACTATAATCGCTCTATTTCTATTAATCATAGGAGTTATTAGTTATCAATTATTATATGGAGCATTTTCTTTATTATCTTTTTGGCAAGGAAATATTGTTAATTTTAGAGAAATTATCTTTTCTTTAAGTGATATAAAAAAATATCCTTTAAATTTCTTTAAACAATCTTTTATTAACTTTTTTACATTTATTTTTCCTATCGCTTTAATAACATATTATCCTATTAGCATTTTCCTTAATAAAGAAACAATTTCTTTATTTATCGTTTGCAGTTATATTTTGATATTAATAGTTACAATATATTTATTTAATTTTACTTGGAAAAGAGGGATTAAAAGATATGAAGCCAATAATTAAGGAAGCATTTCAGATTATTAGTTTGGAATTAAAAAATTTAAAACAATATCAATTAAATTTTATTGGATTTATTACTTTTTTGCCTGTAAAATTATTAGTTACTTTCTTAGTATGGAATGTCTTATTTAATAATGTAATTATTGTAAATGGATTTACTAAAGAAACAATCATAATCTACTATAGTTTAATTGCTATTTTAGAGTTTATGATTAATCCTTTTTGTATAATTGCTTATAGTTTAAATACAGATATTCGTTCAGGCAAAATTGATTTATATTTTTCTAAACCAATTTCTTATATAAAAATGAATTATTTTAATAAATTTGGTTACTTAATCATTGGGTATATCTATTTATCTTTGGTAATAATCATTCTTTCTTTCATTATAGACATAAATATTATGAGCGTTATTCTTAGTTTTATATTTATTATACTAGGTAGTTTAATACTATATTTATTATTTGCGATTATTGGATCACTAGCATTTAACTATGAAAATATATTGACTTTAAGAGATAACATTTGGAATTTAATAAGACTGTTATCAGGTATATTAATACCTATTAATTTTTATCCTGAACATATAAAAAACATTGTAAATTATTTACCTTTTAGATATGTGTTTTCTTTTACCGTTGAAGTAATTTTAGGAATTGTTTCAGGTACTGAAATAATAAATCATTCAATAATATTAATTATTTGGGTTATTATACTTTTTATTGTCTACAAATTAATATGGCATAAATCAATTAGGAGTTATTCTTCTCAAGGTGGTTAAGATGTCAGAATTGCGAATATGAGGTGGGGGATGTGGAAATAAAGATAAATGTAAGAATTATCAGTGCTGTACATCAAAAGGATATAATTATTGCCATGAGTGCATCGAATTTCCTTGCCAAGATAGTATTTTACGTAAAAAACGCATTTCTTTGTCTTGCAAAATTATCAAGGATCATGGAGAAGATAAGTTGTTAAATGCTTTGGAGGCAAATGAAAAGATGGGTATAGTTTATCATGATCCAAATGGAGCGTTAGGTGATTACGATAAAGTGACTACAGAAGCGGAATTAGTAGATTTGATATTTAAATATAATAAATGATAAAGGAAGACATAATTATACCTTCTATTAAATTAGAACAGTATAGTGTGTGGATAAAATGTATTGCATTATGATAAATGGTAAGAAGCAAGTTAAAATGGCTAATTCAAAAGCATTTAGAATAACTATAATAAAAGCTAAGAAAAAAGTATTTCTTTGCTTTTTAATAGATAATAATATATGTTTTCATGTACTTTTTTTAGTTATTGTCATAAGTTATTGATTCCTAGGGTTACTAAATAGCAATTGTGGACAACTTTTATTAGCCAATTATCGGTATAATTTTTATAGGAGGATTTTCTTATGAAAAAAGAATTATTATTAATATTTTTATTTGCTATTCTCTTGTATGGTTGTAAGGGAGATGAAGTTGTTATTAGGGATGGAGTTGACTTAGAATATATTACGATTGAAAATGATAGTATTCCTAATGCTATTCCAATTATAGATCATGAAAGCAAGAGTATAAAAAATAACCAATTTGTCGCAAAAGAAGCTGAAGTTTTTGTAGAACTAGATAAGGCAATCAGAACTGGTATTGTTAATTATGAAGATAATATATACTTTGCCAGTGGTAAAAACTATTACGCTTATAATGTTGATACTAAGAAGTTGGTCTGGACATACACTACAGAAGATTCTAATTACAGTGTCGCAAGTATTGTTGGAAACAGAATTATTTTTAGTGCTTCAGATACTCTTTATTGTTTGGATGTAAACACTGGAGAAGAAATATTTAAGTTTACACATAATTCAATAGGATCAACAAAAGGCATATCATCATTATCATATGTATTTGTTGAGACAAACCCTAAAGTTCATAATGACATTATTTATTACTCTGTACTTGATGGAACGATTATAGCCGTAGATTTGCAAACTGGCAATAAAATATTCGAGATTGTTCCAGAATTGCCTGGTGCTATAGTAAGTGGGATAGAATACTATAATGGATATATATATTATTTAGATTGTGGCGGTAATCTTAGAGCTGCTGATGCATTGACAGGAAAAATGAAGTTCAAATCAGAGATTTGGGATAACACCTATTCAAGTATGACGATCTCCGATGGAAAAGTCTTTGTTGGGGGGAGATCAGCAAGGTTCTATTGTATTGATGCCTTGACAGGTGAAGTAATCTGGAATGTGAGCCCATATTTAGCTGGGTCATGGTATAGCGGAGGAAGTATAGTCTACGATGGAAACGTATATGCTCTAACTTCAGATGCGATTAATGTGCAAGTTATCAATATTGAATCTGGGGAAACTGTTAAAACATACTATGCATTCTCCAATGCTTATACAGCTCCTATTCTGGAGGAATCAAATATGATTATGGTTTCAACGGATGTATATAATTTAGATAAATCTTATGTGTTATCTTTTGATTTAGATACAGACAGCTTACTATGGAGAACTAAAATATCAGATGTATCATTTACAAAGCCATGTGTTGTCAAGGGAAAAGTATTTATTGGATCAGATTCTGGAACAATTTATACTATAGATAAATAGATATTTATGTTTTATCTTATCAATAATCTGTAATAAATAAAGGATTACTTAAGAATAATTTATATAAATTGCTATTTTCATCTTGACTATTATTATTGATTTGATTATTAAGTAACTTCTAGTGAAAGCTAGAAGTTTTTATGCTAGCTATAACATTCATAAACTAATCCCATATAATATATTGTCAATTTATATGGAGGAAAGCGATGAAGAAAAGAATAGTTTTAGAAAAAGAGGCAGTCGAAGTCTGTAATGCAAATTTAATACCACCACTTATTTTTCAACTTCCACCAGAAGAGGGTAGAGTGAAACTAGAAGAGGCTCAGAATTCACCAGTCTATAAATACCCTGCTGATGTAATGAATACAGTTGTTGATACTTTAGAGCATGGAGAAATAAAAGTATATTTTGTTTTACCACAAAATTGTCAAACAATACCAAAAGTTATTTTCTATATTCATGGAGCTGGATGGGTGTTTGGCAGTTTTCATACTCATGAAAAACTAGTGAGAGAATTATGTGCACGAACAAATTGTGTTATCATATTCCCAGAATATTCAAGATCACCAGAAGTAAGGTATCCAGTGGCAATTGAACAGTGTTACACTGTGCTGTGTCAAGTTTCTAGTTTACTTAAAAGAATGAATATAAATGCAGATTTGCATAAGTTTAGTGTAGCTGGAGATAGTGTAGGAGGGAATATGAGTATTGCTATGGCGCTGATGACTAAGTTCAATAACGGTCCTGAAATTGATAAAGTACTAGCATATTATCCTGTCACAAATAATGATTTCAATACAGAGTCTTACAATGAATTTGCTACAGGATATTATTTATATAGAGATGGAATGAAATGGTTCTGGGATCAATATGCTCCTAACCAACAAGAACGTAATTATATCACTGCTTCACCTCTAAAAGCGAGTTTAAATCAACTAAAAGATCTACCAAGCATGATGATTATAAATGGGGAAGCAGATGTGCTTAGGGATGAAGGGGAATCATTTGCGGATAAGCTTATGCAAGCAGGCAATGATGTTACACAGATCAGAGTTAATGGGATTATTCATGATTTTGTGATGCTAAATAGCCTAGATCAGACAAGTGGATGTAGAATTGCGATGGATGCCTCAACAGCCTGGATAAATCGAAAAAACAGAGAATGATTAGCATGTATATATGGATCTTGTTCAAAAGACTCCTAGAATAATTCTAGGAACTTTTTGACTTCATTGAAGTTAATGTTAAATAAACTACTCGCTAAATTAGAACAGTTCACGATATAAAGAAAGTTTATATACATATTTTCAACTATCTCTTGACTTAGAGTTAACTCTATGGCCTAGAATGATGTACAGGGGGACTTTTTATGGAAAATAAGGGAAAAATTTGGTCAATTCCATTCATAATGGGATCGTTAGTATCAGGATTATCATTTTTAGGTTTATTTATCGTTGAGCCAGTTACGTCAAGATTCTTAATTGATACAATGCATATCGATGTTTTAACGGCTGGGACAATCGTTGGTATTTTGCCATTAGTGGCCTTGTTATTTAGGCCGGTGTCCAGTGTAATATCAAACCGCTTTGGTATTAAGTATTTATTAGCCATTAGTATGGGATTTATGACAATTGGGCTATTTGGTTATACATTATTTTCTGGGGCGACTTGGTTTATCATCTGCCGTTGCTTAATTGCCGTTGGAATTTCAATAAGTACGACACTTGGAGCTGCCTATGTAGCGACAATGATTCCGGCGGAAAGAATCAATGAAGGAATGGGTTATTATGGATTAATCATTTCATTGTTCTCAGCGTTTGCTCCAACAATAGGAGTCATGTTAGTGGATGAATTTGGGTTTATTAATACTTCATACATCGCCGCATTTATTACATTTATTTGTATTGTAATTGCGATAGCAATACCTCGAAAAGAAGAGTTTATTATTAAAAATGCTAAGAAAATTGAATTTAGTATTGATAATTTCATTTCAATAAAAGTAATTCCCATTGCAATATTTTCAGCGTTAATCTCAATAGGAAATGGGGTTGTCTCTGCATATATTCTAATTGTTGGTGCTCAAAGACAGATACCTGGGATAGTTAGTTTCTTTACTATCATTGCTATTGTTGGTTTTGCTGTTAGACCATTAGTTGGTAGAATGGCAGATAAAGGAAAAAGCCATTTAATTATTATATTTGGTACTATAATTGATAGTATTGGTGTTGCCATCATAGGATTAGCATCAAAGAATAAGCACATCATGCAAGCAAGTTTCTTTAAGGGAATCGGACAAAATAGTGCAGGGCCAACTTTGCAAGTTGAAGCGATGAAAAAGCTGCCTGTTGAACAAGGAACTGTTGCTTCATCAACTTACTTTATTGGAGTCGATTTAGGTGCAGCGCTTGGTCCAATGGTTTCTGGAGCGTTGATTTCAAGATTAGGGACATCAAGTGAAAGTTATCGAACATTATTTTTATTGACGGCTTTGTTATTAGCAGGAACAGCAATAGCCTATATTATTTATTACAGATATTCAAAAAAGAATGGTGATTAAGTCAAATCAGCTTTCGGTAAAGATCGGCGTTTACAATTTTATGCGGTTTTGTAGAAGTTGAAATATTTGATGCTATACACAAAAGGGACATCTGGAGTTATCCAGATGTCCCTTTTGTTCATTGCTAACTAATTTGAAATCTTCTCATCTTAGTTTCAACTAAGAATTGCTCATATAAAGCAATATGTTGATTCTTAAAAGCTGTAGAATCAAAGCGATTTTGAGTTATGTTCTTCCATCTTACTACAATACCATCAACATTTATCTCTTCATTTTCACCCATATAATTTTTAATTTCTTCTTCTATACCTTTAAGCTTTTGTTCTAAGTCAGCAATCGACTTTTTTAGTGACTTATAATCAGTGACTAGCTTTGATAGTTCATGCATTTTATACTTCCTTTCATTGCAATTGCGTATAGTAATGCATATGAAATATTTATTGAAACTATGTATTGTGAGTGTAATTATTAAGTTAACTTAGATTCTATTATTTGTAGGGCGGCAAATCCTCCGCCTTTTTTTGTGTTATCTAACCACTCATATAAGTTTATCCTATGACATTTTCCCTGTTCATAAATAGTAATGATTGTTTGGTTATCGTTATTTTCTATAGCGACAATAAGAACCCAGTGCCAACTTTCTAATATATCTATATTCGCATTGTGAAGATTTAAGAAAGCGATAGGAATATCTTTTGATAAGTAGGAATTAATGTATTCTATAACTATATCATCTGATGGTCGAAGAGATTTCTTCTTTGGGATGTCAAGACAATCACAAGATGATATTATACCCATATCATTGAGTAATGAAGTGATTCCCAGTGAATATATTTTTGTAGAGTTTACTCCTTGAAATCTTGGAGTAATGTACTTCCAAGTTCTTTCCATAATTTCTAGAGGTTGTTCTTGGATGAATGGTAGGTTTAAACTTGGGTTTGTGACACTTAAATACTTAAGAGCCATCGCAGCAGTGGTAGGTCCACATCCGCCCATCCGTTGCCATTTTGTTGGATAATTATTTTGGTCATAACCATATTGCATACCATTACTTGAATTTACTGTGAAAACCTCTAACTGCTTTAATTCATAATTTACTCCCATTTAAACCTCCATAAAACTAATATGTGCTTAATATAACACAATTGGTTTAGATTATATAGTTATTGTTGTCAATATCAAAGAATATGAGTTGATTATGCTATGATGATCTATCATGCATTAGCTTTCATATATTGCAGCAATCTCTGATATTTTCTTTTTTATTTCTGCACGCACATGTGGCGGCTCTAAGCACTCACATTTATCACCGAAACTAAAAAGCATGTTATAATAAAAGTCGTTTTCTATGAATGGGAAATCGACGATGAAATAGTCATTACCATCTGCATTAAACTGCTCATATGCACAGTAGTCAAGGACTCTATCCATGACAGATTTATGGATTCTTATCTTAATATTTTTCTCCATTGCAGCAAACATATCGGTAAAGTCTAACTCCGGCTTTTTAAAGTCTCGAGCAATAAAAGTATCTTCAAGCATTTTAAGACTCGATGTTCGAGTTAGTTTAAACAAACGATAATCTTCTTTTGATAGGCAGTACCCATACCAATACCAATGACTATTCTTTAGCACAAGTTGATAAGGCTCAACCAAGCGAGTGGTTTTGTTACCTCGTTGATCCGTATATTCAAAAGTGAGTAGCCTACATTCTTGAATCGCGATTTTAATTATCTCAAGGTATGTTTGGGTATTTCGATTCCCTTGCCAAGGACTCAAATCTATATGCACTTGATTTGCTTTTACTTCAATGTCTTTTGCCCTATCAGCTGGAATGAAACTTTTAACTTTCGCCAGGGCATTGATTAATTCGTTGCCTTTCATCATATTGGAAACACTAGAAAGTCCCATTAAAATTGCAGAAAGATCAGAAGATGAAAAAACATTTTTATCTATCTTATAGTTGGGCATGATTTCAAAACCACCACCGACTCCAGATATTGCACGAACGGGGATACCAGCTAAATCGATTGCATCGATATCACGATATATAGTGCGGGGAGAAACTTCAAACATTTCTGCCAACTCTTCGGCGCTAATTCGCTTTTTATCCTGAAGAATCATAATAATACTAATAAGCCTATCAACCTTCATTTGAACTCTCCTTTCGAATTTATTTATTTAATTATAAATTGTTGACATAATGCTGTCAACAATACAATGCTATAATGGTGATGTAATTAGAGGAGGCAATATTATGCAAGAAAAAGTATTAGTAGTCATCGATATTCAAAATGATATCACAAAGAATTATAAGGGGATCATTGATAATATCAACAATGCAATTGATTGGGCAGTCAACAATGATATTCATGTTGCTTATATCAGACATGAAAATTTATCGGCTGGGACAAGGACATTTAAAACGAACACATATGGGGCAGAGTTTGCATCAGATTTAAAAATAGTGTCGGATAATGTTTTTACAAAGTATAAGGGTAATGCGCTGACTAGTGAAGAGTTTGCAAACTTTATTAATGAAAATGGAATCAATGATTTTTACATCACAGGAGCGGATGCTGTTGCTTGTGTAAAATCAACCTGTTTTAACTTAAGTAAAGCTGGTTATAGTGTTAATGTTTTAGAAGATTGTATTACGAGCTATGACAAAAGGAAAATTGATGAAATGCTACATTATTATGAAAGCAAAGGTTGTAGAAATATTTGTTTGAATGATTTGTTAAAAATTTAATTGAAGTTAAGTTACATAAATTGGAGGAAATAAAAATGGATAAAAACTTAATCATTAGTTATGAATTAAAAATACCACGTTTAAAAAAGGCTTGTGCAACATGTCAATATGGATTTGATGTTGTTGATACGAAAGAAGAGGCGACAGCATTAGTTAGCCAAATTATTCAAAGTGGGAACAGTTGTTCAGTAGGTGGGTTAAGGACTTTATTTGAGACAGGAATCGTAGATATGTTAGAAAAGAGAAGTGATATTAACTATTTAGATCGCTATCATACACAGGATGCAGAAGCTATATATCATCAAAGTTTAAATGCGGATGTGTATGTCACGAGCACAAATGCATTAACGATGAATGGTGAGCTTTATAACATTGATAGTAATGGAAATCGAGTAGCGGCAATGATTTATGGACCGAAGAAAGTAATTGTTGTATTAGGTTTGAATAAACTAGTAGAGACAATTGAAGATGCACATTCACGTATGAAATTTGTCGCTGCACCTTGCAACAATATCCGCCTAAAAAAACCAAATCCATGTACTAAAGTAGGATATTGTGTTGATTGTAATAGTCCATCGAAACTTTGCGGTAATGAAGTTACAATAAGACATTCATCAAAGAAGGATCGCATTCACTTGATCATTGTTAAGGAGTTTTTAGGTTTCTAGTGAATGAGAAGTTTTATGAAATTTTAAGCACATTAAAAAGATAACCACTTCTTACGAAGTGGTTTTATGTTAAACTATCTAATTTTGAAACTTTTAATATTGGGTCTTTCTAGTCTATTGCTCATTGTGTAATATTGATTGTTATCACCCGCAGCATAAACAATCGGATTTAATTGTTCAAATAGTGGTGATTGATCATCAAAAGAATCATCTACCTTCACGTTCTTAATTAATCCAATAAACTGTGTATGAGAACCAATTTCTAAGATTTGAATGACATCACATTCAATGTTAAGTGGAATTTCATCAATGTAAGGTGCATCGACAAACTCACTTTTTATAGGTGTTAACCCAGTCTCTTCAAACTTATTTACGTTATTGCCTGAAGCAACACCAAAATAGCTTGTTTCATTAATGAATTTATCATCGGGTATGTTAATCGTGAATGCTTTTCTATTGACTAATCCTTGATATGTGTTTGTTTCCTTTCTTACTGAAATGGCCACACAAGCAGGTCTACTATTGCAGATACCACCCCAGCCAACTGTCATTGCATTTGGCTTCCCAGTATTATCATAAGTCCCTACAATTAATAATGGATTTGGATATAGTGCAAGTTTAGCTCCTAAATCTTTTTTTGTCATATACGTTTCCTCCTAGTTTGCTTAATATATGTGATTTTAGTATACTATATATGATTTAAAAAGTAAGAACGCACTTTATGGTGCGTAGATAACCAAAACGTAATTAAAGGAGATGCATTATTATGATGACGAAAGAGGAACTTCCGATTTGCCCAGTTGAAACAGCATTACGGGTAATTGGTAGTAAGTGGAAATTAATGATCATTAATGAGTTATTAAGTAGCACAAAAAGATTTAATGAGTTAATGAATCGTTTGTCTCCAATTTCTCATAAAGTCTTAACAGAGAATTTAAGGGAAATGGAAAATGATGGTGTTGTGGTAAGAACAGTTTATTCTGAGATGCCTCCTAAAGTTGAGTATTCTTTATCAGATTTAGGTAGTCAGATACAAACTCTGATGGATTATATTTCGTCATGGGGTGAAGAATATCAAGAATATATACGTAGACAATAATTATTACTCTAGATTTTAATACATTGTAAAGTATGATTTTGGATGACGATAAAGTTATCTGTTTTGAGTAAGATATAACATATTGGAAAGAATAATTGTAACAGTAACTAGAGATGGTGATTTGACATTCATTTTTCTGTACTGTATAATATGCTTAACTCATGAGGGAGTAGTTTGCATGGAAACATGTGACTTGTCAACATACTGATCGAAATATTCGATCTGGCATGTCTTAATGAACGAGACTTATGTATAGCATTTGCTGTGCATGAATTAGTTGTCTAATCAAAGGACCCGTGTACAGTGATAGCTGCACATAGGTCCTTTTTTCTAATTAATGAAAGGATAAAACAAATTATGGAAGAACAGCAGAGTAGTAAGCCTTGGCATTCACTAAAACTAGAGGAGATATATCAAACACTAGATACGACAAAAGATGGTCTTAGTGATGTTGAGGCAGCAAGAAGATTAAGAGAATATGGAGCAAATGAGCTTAGAAAGGCAGAGAAGCGTGGTATTCTTTGGATGCTATGGGAACAATTAAGAGATCCTATGATTATTGTATTAATAATGGCATCAATACTGTCTTTTGCCTTGCATGAAGTACTAGAGGGTAGTGTTATACTACTAATAGTTATTATTAATGCAATCATTAGTATTATTCAAGAAAAGAAGGCGGAAAATTCGCTAGAGGCCTTGAGAAATATGACAACCGCACATACTATTGCAATTAGGCAAGGAGAACAAAGCGTTATCCCAGTAAGGGAGTTAGTAATTGGAGATATCGTAATCCTTGAAGATGGTGCGATGGTCCCTGCCGATATTCGATTAATTGAGACAGCAAGTTTAAAGATTCAAGAGTCTTCATTGACAGGAGAATCTATTTCAGCAGAAAAAGATGAAGAAGCGCAATTGAGTGAAGATTGTCCATTAGGAGATCGTTTAACGATGGCTTATTCGTCCACCTTTGTCACATATGGACGTGGCAGCGGTGTAGTCGTTTCTACTGGAATGCAAACTGAAGTTGGACACATTGCTAGACTACTAGATCAACAAGACGAACTAGACACACCAATAAAAAGGAAACTAGCGTCTGTTGGAAAGGTGTTAACTGTTTTAGGTATAGTAATTTGTATCATTATATTTATTATTGGTTATTTATATAAACAACCACTTATGCCATTATTAATGACATCAATCTCATTGGCGATTTCAATTATTCCTGAAGGATTACCAGCGACTGCTACAATTGTCCTAGCACTTGGAGTACAACGAATGGCTAAGCATGGAGCAATTATTCGTAAACTACCAGCAGTAGAAACATTAGGTAGTGCGACAGTGATTTGCTCTGATAAAACTGGGACTTTGACTTTAAATAAAATGAGTGTTGTACAGATAGCAATTGCCCAAGATTTCTTAAAACAACAACCTAAAAATATTGAAGAAGCTTTACAGCATAATGGAAATTATGCTGAAATTGTAAGAGCGGGAGCATTGTGTAATAATGCTGAATTTGACCCTGATCACCCAGGTAGTATTCTTGGTGACCCGACAGAGGGGGCATTAATTATGCTCTCAGATAAGTTTGGAAAAAATCATGAGGATCTTGATGCAATATATCAACGAGAGTTTGAACAACCATTTGACTCAGATCGCAAAAGGATGACTACTGTTCATCTTATTGATAATCAGGTCATCGCTTATACAAAAGGGGCACTTGATGAGATGATGCCAATTTGTAGTAAGGTTCTTACTAGTGATGGAGAAAGACTAATGACGAAGGAAGATCAATTACTGATTAAACAAACTTCAGAAAATATGGCATCAGCCGCACTTCGTGTATTAGCCTTTGCGAAAAGAACATTAGTTTCTATTCCAGAAGATGGGGATAATGTCGAATATGATCTTACATTTATTGGAATGGTTGGCATGATTGATCCACCAAGAACTGAAGTTAAGGCAGCGGTAAGGACATGCGATAATGCTGGAATCAGAACTGTTATGATAACAGGAGATCATAAGATTACGGCTATGGCTATTGCAGGTGAACTTGGAATATGGAAACATGGTGATACTGTCTACACTGGTCATGAACTAGAGAAAATGAGTGATGAAGAGTTAGAAACTGCGGTTATGACAACAACTGTATATGCCCGAGTTACTCCAGAACAAAAACTGAATATCGTTCAAGCACTTCAGCGCAATGGTGAGGTAGTAGCCATGACTGGTGATGGTGTCAATGATGCTCCCGCTCTTAAAAGTGCTAATATTGGGGTCGCAATGGGTATATCAGGTACTGATGTCGCTAAAGAGGCCGCTGATATGGTCTTAACTGATGATAACTTCACAACGATCGTACACGCAGTAGAAGGCGGTAGAAGAGTTTATCGCAACATTCAAAAAGTTATTCAATTCTTATTGGCAGGGAATATCAGTGAGATTTTAACAATCTTTATAGCTACGCTATTTAATTTCCCATCGCCATTACTGGCAGTTCACATCCTATGGGTTAACTTAGCAACAGACACTCTACCTGCTTTGGCACTTGGTGTAGACCCATCAGAGAAAGATATTATGAAACAAAAACCAATCCGTTCTGGTTCATTATTTGAAAAAGATTTAGTTTGGCGAGTTATGATACAGGGCAGTTTGATTGCAGCTACAACATTGATCGCTTTCTTTATCGGATATCAAGATGATTTATCATCAGGACAAGCCATGGCGTTTTGTACAATTGCATTTTCACAGCTATTTTATTCATATAGTCAAAGATCAAACACCAAAACAATTTTCTCCAAAGGATTCTTTGAGAATAAATATTTATTAGTTTCTGTCTTGATATCAGCTGGGCTCATGTTAGTTCTAGTATTCATTCCACCAGTGCGAGAAGTATTCCAACTGTCATCTTTGGATATCAATGAATGGGGAATAATATTTGGATTATCGTTCATCCCAACAATATTTATTGAAGCACAGAAAATAGTTATGAATTTATTAAGAAGTAAAAAGAAGGAGGTATAATTATAATGAATGAAAAAGCAATCCAGAGATTGATTACAAGAAGTATCTTACTTATAGCGGCCTTAGTATTAGTCATACAAAACTTGGATATTGCACTAGCAATTATTAAACTTACTTGGTCAGTATTACTTCCTCTTATAATAGGATTTGCAATCGCATATGTCATAAATATCATTTATGTCAGGATTGAAAAAATATACTTTCCCACAACTAAAAATATATGGATTGATAAGTCGCGTAAAATAGGCAGCCTATTATGTTCGTATGCAGTAATTATTTTAGTGGTTGCTTTGATTATATATATTGTGCTGCCACAAGTATCAACGGCTGTTACGCAGATAGTTACTATGTTGCCAGACTACATGGAAAAAGTAGAGAAATGGATAGTTGAAAATGGCAACAATGTTCCATTTGTTTCGGATTATATTGTAGAGTTAGAATTGAATTGGGATTCGATTATGAGTTCTATCGCTGATTTTATGGAAAATGGGGCAAGTGGTATTATAACTTCATCAGTTGGTGTTATTATGTCCTTTGTAACAGGAGTATTTAATATCTTTGTAGCAATAGTATTTTCAATATACATTCTTCTGGATAAAAACCACTTAATCTATCAAGTTAAAAGATTGCAACAGACATTCCTTAATAAAAAAATAATTGGTAAGATGGATGTCGTTTTTACAGTTGCTAATGAGTCGTTTCAAAGCTTTATTGTTGGGCAATTCTTAGAAGCAATAGTTCTTGGAGTTCTTTGTACAATTGGGATGTGGATTTTCCGCTTCCCATATGCAACCACAATTGGAATATTTGTAGGAACAACAGCACTAATTCCAATCTTTGGTGCTTGGTTTGGTGGTATTGTTGGAGTGTTACTAATCTTAATGGTTGATCCTATCAAAGCTATTTTATTTATAGTATTTATCTTTGTATTACAACAACTAGAAGGAGATTTAATCTATCCGAAGATAGTTGGAAATTCAATTGGGTTGCCTGGAATATGGGTGTTTGTAGCAGTTATCATTGGTGGTGGCTTTGGTGGCGTGTTAGGAATGCTATTAGGAGTTCCAGTATTTGCAATTATTTATAAGTTGTTGAAGCTGAGAATTAATAAGGATATGAAAAAAACCACTGATTAAATTTAATGTAATTATGATAGTAAATTTCGAAATAATAACTAGCTTCTAGAGTCTTCTAGAAGCTTTTGTATAAAAAAACTGGTCTCATATCAGTGTATGGGAAGCTAAGTGAAGTAGCTTTTAAGGTAGAGTATTTTTTCTAGTTTTGAAAATAACATAATTACTTGACCAAGAGCTAACTCTATAGTGTATTATATAAAGTGTCGAATAGAGGGATAAATATGAAGGCTATGATGTTAAGGTTTATAGAGCCTAAAAATAATATAAGTGATAAAGATAAGCTCTTTTCAAATGCGCAATTAAAGGCAATAATCATTCCATTAGTTATTGAACAAGGAATTACAATGTTGATGGCAATGATTAATATTATGATGATAACTCAAGCAGGAGTTTCAGCGGTATCAGGTGTATCACTTGTTGAAATGATTAATGCATTATTCATTTTGGTATTTGGAGCCTTAACCACAGGGGGGGCAGTTGTCGTAGCTCAATATGTAGGTAATAAAAATATTGAAAGTGGTCGCAATGCTGCTAGCCAGTTAACTATGATTACGACACTGTCAGGAATTATATTTATGATTATTGGTTTTGTATTTGCCGAACCAATCCTTAAAATAGTTTATAAAAGTGTTGATCCAGATGTAATGAACGCTAGTATTACATATTTCAAATTCTCAGCGGTATCTTATCCATTTTTAGCGATATATAATGCTTGTAGCGCATTGTTTAGAGCAACTGGTAAATCAAAGACAGTAATGAATATTGCGTTGTTAATGAATGGCTTAAATATATTGGGAAACATAATTTGGATATTTGTTCTACAAGCTGGAGTGTTTGGTGTATCAATGGCTGCCTTGATTGCGCGAGGAGTAGCAGCGATCCTTTTCTTATATTTAGCTTTTGACAATAAAAATGAAATTCACTTAGAAATTAAAAGAATCTTTTCTTTTAATAAAGAAATTATTCGTAATATGCTCAAAGTAGCTGTACCAAATGGGGTAGAGAACGGAATTTTCCAAATATCAAAAATAGTTTTAACTAGTATAATTTCTACGTTTGGAACAATCCAAATAGCAGCCAATGGGATTGGTACTAGTATTATTGGTTTGTGCGCAACTGTTGGTTTAGGAACATCATTAGCTACTATCACCGTTGTTGGCCAATGTATTGGTGCTAATCAATATGAGCAAGCTGTCTACTATATAAAAAAGATAATTAGAATCTCTATATTATTCTCGTTTATTTTGGATGTAATTGTTATGGCGTTAATGCCATTAATTATTAAACTATATTCATTGCCAGAAGAGGGAGTGGTAATAGTCTTTATTCTAGTAGCAATTCACAATGTGTTTATGGTGGGAATATGGTCTGATGCATTTGTTATCCCAAATGGGTTACGTGCTGCTGGAGATGCCAAATATACAATGGTGATTGGGACAATTGCTATGGTTGTAGTACGTGTTGGCTTGACAATAGTACTTGGAGTATACTGCAATTTAGCGGCCATTGGGCTTATGTTAGCAATGTGTTTAGATTGGGTATTTAGGGCTGTTGTGTATAGAAAGAGATTAAAAGGGACTGCTTGGCAGTCATATAGAGTTATTAACTAGCTAAAACTATGTAGTACAATATCAAAAAACCACTTTACAATAAAGTGGTTTTAACTATCTCTTCTTAATCTGCAACTAAAACTTTAATAATTTCTCCTATATACATCTCATGGAAATCCTTATTTGGGTAGTTACTACTAATAATTGATGTATCGACAAACCCTTCTTCAATAATAGGGGCATGATATATTTTTTTGCACACAAATACTAGTTTTGCTTCGTTGAAGTATGTATATTTATCTTCAAATATGGGAGTAAGCCCAGCATTTACAATCTTATCTTCATTTCTCCCGGAATGTGACCCCAAATAGCCTAATGCTCTTTTGAAGCTTGGATCCATTATCGTTAATGTAAAGGTATCATTATTATCCATAAATTCTTTTGTATATCGCTGTGGCCTTAAATAAACGGTAGCTGTAGGTAAACCAGCATGCGCTTTTCTTCCAGGTCTTTCCCATAGAGAGCCTAAATTTCCCCATGACGCTGTCATCGTGTTATACCCACTATCATTATTTCCGGCAGTAATTAACCACCAGCTTTCTCCAATTAAAGTCATTGGATTAATATTTAATTCTTCATACTTAATTTCTTTAAAACTCATCTTCATTTCTCCTTTATGTCTATATTGATAAAGACTACTTATAAATTCTTTTTTTTCTCTCTTTTACGTAAGTCTCTCCTTTAGGATAACCGACTATAATATGATAGAAAGCTGTTTGATCTTCAGTAATTCCTTTTTCTCTTAATAATTTTTGACCGTATTCTGTTGAGAAAGCTTTTTGAGCTTGAGAAATCATACACCCTCCTAGTCCTAAAGCATGAACCATAAGTAACATGTTTTGACCGGCCGCAACACAGTCCGCTTCGCTAAACATGAAATTGCTTGGTGCAAATAATGTAATTACAGTAGGTGCTCCATATAGTGCACTTTTAATCTCTGGATTATCTATGATGCTAGGTTGCGCTTTATTCACATATCTTCCAGCAGCAATTTTTGCTTCTCCTCGTGCAATCCGCCCTAAAGTTTCGCTTACTTCTTTATCTTGGGTAACGAGAAACTGCGAGGACTGGCGCCCACCAGCGTTAGGAGCATATAAGCCAGCTTCCAAAATCATATTTAACTGTTCCTCTGTTATTTGTTTTTGATCGAACTGACGATAAGAACGTCGTTCCTTCATAATTGCTAATAATTCTTGTGCATTCATTAGTTATCCTCCATTATTTCTTTCCAACACTGAGGATCAGGAGCGTACATATTATGGCTTGTACCATAAGTTACTGCTGGACATCCTCGACAAAATCTTAATAATTCACACTTACTACATTTTTCAAATTTCTCATATTGACGATATTTATCATATTCTTTACTATGAAAAGCATTGTATAATGAATTCTCTTTGATATTTCCTACTTTACTTTCCATTCTACGACAAGCATAGATTTTACCATCAGGTAAAATTGTCATATGGTGACTACCACAATGGCATCCATCATAAATCGTATTTTTATCAAGATTATCATCCATTTTCATAAACCCCTGCTCATACAAATATAACTTCCATAAATGATCTTTGAGGTTAAACGAAGTATAACAATCTTTATACTCTTCAAATTTGTGCCAACATGTGTCTAATAAATCTCTATATTCTAAAGGTGTTATGTGAGTGCTTTTTTCTAAACTCGTTGGGCAGTATCTAGCAAAGGCAAAAATATCTACATTGTTTGCTACAACTAGATCAATTAAATCAGGAATTTCTTTAATATTCGTACCAGATACTGTCGCCATGATTGCTACTTTAATACCAGCATTACGAAGACACTTAATCTTTTCAAGGGTAATGTCAAAAGAACCAGGTTTTCTGAAATAATCATGTGTTTCTCTTAATCCATCCAGTGATAGTTGATATTTTTTGCAACCATAACTTGCTAGTTTTAGACATATTTCATTGGTTAGATGAAATGGATTTCCTAAGATTCCAAAAGCGATGTTGTGACTTTTAAATAGCTCCATGACTTGCCAAAAACGGGTATGAAGAATTGGATCTCCACCCGTTAAATAGATATAAGGCTGTTTGTTCATCTTATCACACATTTCCTCTATAGAAGCTAATGTTTTTTCAATTTCCTCAAAACTAGTTTCCAATAACTTGATATCCTTATCTTCAGCAAAAATATAACAATGTTTGCACCTTTGATCACAATAATCAGTAATATGCCATTGATAACTGAAATAATCTCTCATAACACTCATCCTCTCTTTATAACATCATTTCCTAGGCTATTACTAGAGTTGCTAAGAATTTCACTTAACAATAATGTTTTTACTTATCTCCAACTCCACAAGCTGATCCACAAGCAGAAGATGTTTCCTCAGTTTTCTCTTCTGGTTTTTCTTCTTCACCAGCTCCACAGGCACTCCCACAACTTGAAGCGAATGCTTTATTTGCTGATGTGAAAGACATATAATTATTGTCTGCTGTCCAATTCATAATTGTTCACCTCCTCTTGCATTTTCTTTCATGCATACTTATAATAACAAGTAATAATGCTTAATGTAAGTAGGCACTATTTTATCATTAACTAACAAAAAAGTTAGAATTGGAGGGAGAATATAATGATTAAGAAAGAGAATTTACCTGAGTGCCCAGTAGCAACTACAGTTCAAATAATTGGAAGCAAATGGAAGTTATTAATTTTAAGAGATTTACTTACAGGGACAAAAAGATATAATGAATTTAGAAAATCACTCCCTGATATTTCTCAGAAGGTATTGGCTGAAACTCTTAAATCAATGGTAGATGATGGTATCGTCATTCGCACGGCTTATCCTGAAGTGCCACCTCGTGTTGAGTATCATTTAAGTGAGACCGGAGAATCAATGCGTGATGTTATTGAAACAATGGAACGATGGGGAAAAGATTATAAAAAAAAACTAATGTAGAAATATGAAAGCTGATCAATTATAGAATCTGATCAGCTTTTTTAATGGGTAGTTCGTTATTGTTTAGGTTTAGTGAAAGTTTTTTCTTTGCTTTCGTATTTACTATAGATATAAAAGCCAAAAGCTCCCATTAAAACTAGCGTTGATATAATACTAAACATCGTTGCATAACTAGTACTTGATGTTCCATATGAACTGACAATAAGTCCAGCGAAAATTGGTCCAAATCCTTGCCCAATATCAGCACCAATATAATAGGTTGAAGAAGCGATGCTACTTTGCTCTTTAGGTAATTTACTAATTGCTTTAACTTGTAATGTTGAACCAGATGCACCTTGACCCAGTGCTTTAAAAATAGCAGCGGGGAAAATATGAGTTAAGGTAGTAGCTATACCGATTAAGAATAAACCAACTGCATCGCTGATCATACCGATAAAAATAATTATATTATTCTTGCCTTTATCAGCTAGCTTTCCAATTAGAGTTCTTGTCGATAACATAATCAAAGCAGTAATCGTAAAATATATGCTAATTCCAGCAATCTGTCTTACCTCTCCTAATAACGCTAAATAGGAAGTTACAATTCCATTACCAATTGATAGAATAGCAGTAAATAAAGCGATAGGTAGGACTTTAATAGAGATGAAGTTATTAATATTAAGCTTCTTCTTTTCATTTTTTTCTTTAAAGATTGGTTCATTGGATGGAATAAACATTGCAATTACTGAACAAACACATAAGAGTGATGCTGTTATAATAAACATGTTTTTAAATCCAAACACTTTCGTAATAGTTAATCCAAGAGAAGGAGCTAATGTAGAGAAAATCATTGAACACATTCCATAATAACCTAAGCCCTCGTTTATTTTATCTCTTGGAATAAATGAGGCGGCAAAAGAAACGCCAATTGTTGAGTTTAGAGAGAATCCTATTGCCTCTATACATCGAAATAATATTAATAATTTGATATTCGTTGAGAAAGCATACCCAAATACCCCAACTGCCATAATTGTTGTAGTGATCGATAATAATATTTTTGCATTAATGCGACTTGCTATAATTCCACAAAATGGTCTAAATCCTAAGGCAGCAAAAGCTAACAATCCAGCTATTGTTCCTGCTTGCACTAAATCTGTTCCTAGATGAATTGAATATCCTGCAATATTTGGCTCAGCTAAGAAAAAACTTCCAAAAGTTAAGCCGCCTATAAGCATAGATAAAATGAATGGTAATGACCATATTCTTATATTTTTATTCTCCATAATAAATTACCCCTTACTTTGTCTTACACATTATATGGGGTAATATTATTTATTGGAAGTACGCACTTTTTTATCAGTTGGTTTCTTAAAAGTTACTATTAGGATAAATTTGATTTTCCATTTTTCAAGATTTGAAATAAACATGCATGTATTAAGCATTCATGATATTATATAATTGACTTTCGACACAACGTAACGAAAGCGTAATGAAAGGTAGGAGTTATATGCCAAATATTAATGAATTAAAGAAAACTAATGAACAGATGGTTAGAGAATGCTTTTATCAAGGAACTAGTTGGACAAAGAATGATTTAGTAAACGAAACTGGCCTTTCTTTGTCATTAACGACAAATATTCTCCAAGAGTTTGTGAATAATAAAGAAATCATTTTTACTGGAGAAGCAGATTCTACAGGTGGTAGAAAATCAAAGCAATACTTTATTAATAAAGATTACTATCATATTTTGAAAGTAATCTTACTAAGGACTTCATTAGGTTATGAATTTAAGCTAAGAAGTGTAAATCTACTAGATGAACTAATATTTATGGAAGATAAACTTACTGAACATGGTCTAAAAGAAGAATTGCTGCAATTAGTGCATTATTCTATAGAAAAAGATAATAAGATATCAACAATTTGTTTAAGTGTCCCAGGTATATGTATTGATGGATATATTGATATTTGCGATTTTGATAATCTGATTGGTTCACATTTAGGAAATATATTGGAAGCTAGGTTTGCTAAGGATAATGTATTAGAGAATGATGTTAACATTGCAGCCATTGGACTTTATCATCGCTATAAACAATATGACAACTTAGCTTTCATTTATCAACCAGCAGTAAAGTATGTAGGATGTGGAATGATTATTAATGGTAAGCTTTACAATGGTTCAAGCCATTTTGCAGGAGAGTTAAGATATTTACCATTCTATAATCATGAGATACAAGATGAAATGCTTGCAAGTAATCCATCAGGATTATTAGGATTACAAATAGAAACACTATGTTGTACATTGAACCCAAAAGTTATTGGTGTATATAGTGATGTGGTTAAAGATTTAAATAGTATTCAGTATAGTAGTATTCCTGAATCTCATTTTCCAACTATCATGTATGTAGATGATTTTTATACTTTAATTGAAGAAGGAATGTATCGTATTGGTCTTAACAAGTTGCTAGAAAGAAGAGGAAATTAGACATGAAAAAAAGTTATGTAGATTTGCATATGCATAGTTGTTATAGCGATGATGGGCAGTTTACGCCAGAAGAGCTAGTTGATTTATGCTATGAAGCAGGAGTGAAGATAATGGCTATTGCTGACCATAATTCTGTCAAAGCGATTGATAGGGCTAGTAAAAGAGCGAAAGAGATGGGAATCACATATATTCCTGCTATTGAAATAGATTGTACCTATCAAGGAATTAACTTACATGTCTTAGGATATGGAATTGATTATAAAAACCCGATTTTTGCTAAACTTGAAGAAAATATCTTGCACCAAGAATTATCTTGTAGTACAGAAAAATTGGAACTGACAAATGCTTTGGGTTTTGATCTTAGAAAGGAACAACTGGATGCGTTGTCAGCTAATGGAGTATATACAGGAGAAATGTTTGGAGAAGTATTATTAACTGATCCAAGATATAACGATCATGAGTTATTAAAACCATATCGCGAAGGTGGAGAGAGAAGTGATAATCCATTTGTAAACTTTTATTGGGATTTCTATGCGCAAGGTAAACCATGTTATACAAAAGTTAAGTTTCCAAGTTTAGAAAAGGTGATTGAGATTATTAATAATAATGGTGGAGTGGCAGTTTTGGCACATCCTGGTAATAATCTTAAGGGTAAGTTTGAAGTCTTCGATGACATGGTTAAAATCGGATTGCAAGGGGTAGAGTGTTACTCAAACTATCATGATCAAGAAACAAATAATTATTTCCTTGATAAAGCTAAAAAATTAAATATTCTATATACTTGCGGCAGTGATTTCCATGGGAAAACTAAGCCTGCTATAAAACTTGGCGAAAATGGTTGTTTAAAGCCAGAAATTATAGAGGAAAACTTAAGAAGGTATCAGTTAGTAAAGCGAAATACACAATTATTGTGTGATTATCATATTCATAGTAACTATAGTGATGATTCATGGTATTTGTTAGAGAAGCTTGTGGAAGATGCAATTGCTATGGAACTAGATGAAATTTGTATTACTGACCATGTTGACTATGGTATCAAACTAGATTGGGATCAACCCGAAAAGATTCAATATGATGGAAATAGAGCGATTGCAAATGTTAACTATGAGAAATACTATGAAGAGATTAAACATTTACAAGAAAAATATCATGATAAAATAGTTATAAAGATGGGGATGGAATTTGGAATGCAAAGGCATACCATCAATAAATATCAAACACTATTTGATAAGTATCCATTTGAGTTTATTATTATGTCAGTTCATCAGGTAGACGATAAAGAGTTTTGGAGTCAGGACTATCAAAAAGAGAAAACTCAACAAGAATATAATGATGGATATTACAAAGAGATATTATATTTAGTTGAAAACTATATGAACTATAGCGTGTTAGGTCATTTAGATATGATTAAGCGTTATGATTTAAATGGTGATTATCCATTTGATAGAGTTAAACCGATCATAACAAAGATTCTTAAGAGAGTTATTGAAGATGGTAAAGGTATTGAGATAAATACCTCATCACATCGTTATGCTTTACCAGACTTAACCCCATCCAGAGAGATTCTTAGTTTGTATAAAGAGTTGGGAGGAAGTATTATCACGATTGGTAGCGATACTCATGAGAATAAGCATTTAGGAGCATATATTGAGTATACAAGAAATGAACTAAAGAAATTAGGATTTAAATATTACTGCACATATGACAATATGAAACCAATATTTCATAGTTTAGATGATTAATAATTTAGGTTTAAGATGGATAGTAATGGTTATTTTAGTGGTAAGTATCTAAATAATAGAAAGTTTTTCATTGTGAGAAAATAATAGCTTATTTTGATTATGATGGATTATAATAAAGTTATATAAACATAATAAAGGCCGATGAAAGTAGGGATATATGATGAATAATAAAAAAGAAGAAATAATGCCTAAAGAATTGTTATTTAATGATGTTGGAAGTGCTAAAAACTTATTAGATGGTATAAATGGAATTCTCAATAACTTTGTAAATGAAGTCAGCAATGAAACATTAAAGTTTAATATAGAAAAATCAGTGAATGAGTACTTAAAAACAAAAGATACAAACCAGCTGATTATAGATTTTTTAGATGCTGAGCTTACTAATCAAGTAGTTGGTCATATGGCAAATATGATTAGAACTGAGATAGAAGTGTTTAGTATTGAAAATAAAACTAAAGAAGTATTGTATAGTGCTTTTGATGAAGTGCTTGCAAAGTATATTGATAATATAAGCGTACCAATAATAAATGTTGTGAAAATTCATGATGTAGAAATGGGCAGAACAGAAGCTGAGTATTTCCATGAAAAGTTCTCAGAAATATTAGATTTGGTACAATTAGATGAACCAGTTATGTTAATTGGACCAGCCGGTGGCGGTAAGAATCATGCTGTATATCAGATTGCTAAGGCACTTGGTAGAAAGATGTATTATACTAATAATGCCTCAAATGAATTCAAATTAACTGGATTTATTGATGCTGGTGGAAAATATCAAGAGACTCAGTTTTATAAGGCGTTTAAATATGGTGGATTATTCATGTTAGATGAGATCGATAACTCCGATCCATCTGCGTTAATTGTTATTAACTCTGCTTTGGCTAATGGTTATATGGCTTTCCCACATGAAACAGTTGATAGACATCCTGACTTTAGAATTATAGCAGCTGCTAACACTTGGGGAAAAGGAAGCGACTTACAATATGTTGGTAGAAATATTCTTGATGGGGCAACGTTAGACCGCTTTGATAATGTATTCTTTGATTATGACCAAAAACTAGAGGAGGCATTATATCCAAGTAAAGCTGTATTAGAATTTATGTGGGCATTAAGGGTAGCCGTTAATGAGATAAAAATGCTGCACATTGTTTCAACAAGAGGGATTGGCAAAGTTTATAAGAAAGAGATAAACAACATCCCAGTCGAAACAATTCTGAGATCTAATGTTGTAAAAAACTTAAAACAAGACGATGTTAATCTATTGATTGGAAGCATGGCTAATCATATCAATCCAGACAATAAATATTACATTGCCTTAAAGGAACTAGAAGTAGGAAGATAATAATGTATAAATACTATGATAAAAAAGGCTATCATGTAATGTATTATGATTTTGATTCAATGACTGAGTTTTTAAATTGCCTTGAAAGATTACCAATCAACACTAATGTGTTTAAACCCCATGTCATCCTAAGTCATAAAGCTGATTATGAATGGTATAAAACGGATACATTTGCACAAGCTGTTGACTTAGCTAAATATGGTAGTAAAGAAGGATTTGATCGATTCTACGATTTAAAAGTTCAATTAGAAAGACATATTAAGTTGAATAATAAAAAGGCAGTTCAATCTAATGATTATATTGGTTATGCTCCTGATGTAAAAGCATATTTGGAAGGTAATCCGCTAACCATGTTTAATAAAATTAGACCGCAACGTAAGCAAATAGATATTTATTTTAATACTGCAAATCTTGTTGATGTAACTACTGAACAAATATATAATCGTGGAGTTATTACATTATGCTTAGTAGAAATACTAGAAGCGTTAGGGTTTAGTGTTAATCTCAATATTTTTGCGATGTCATATAAAATGGATGAAGTGCATTATGCTAAGTTCACGCTAAAAAGTGATAATGAGCAGCTAAATATGCAACGACTTTTCTTTCCTATGTGTCATCCCTCATGGTGTAGAAGATTAATTTTTAATCTTAGGGAAAAGACACCTGATATTACTGTAGGCTGGCACCCAGGATATGGTAGAACATGTGGTGAAGATATGATTAGAACAATAATTGATTTGGATAAAAATGATATAGTTATTAGTAGACCAGAAGAAATGGGGATTATGGGTGAGGATATATTGACAGATGCAGTAGCCATGTTTGATTATATTAATAAGGACTCTGATCGTTATGGATTCAAACTATTAAATAAATAAACTATTAAGATCACATATAATTAGTAATAGATTAATCGGAACTTCTAAAGAAATTTAGAAGTTTTTTTGTTATAATTAAGGTAATACAAACAAAGGAGACACTAGATGAAAATAAAACTAAGACTGGAGACAGAAAAAGATTATCGTAGAGTTGAAGAAATTACACGGGAAGCATTTTGGGGAGTGATGGGCCCGAAGTGTGATGAACATTATTTAGCTCATATTTTAAGAAAGTCCGATGATTTCATAAAAGAACTAGATTACGTTGCAGAAATTGATGGCAAGATTATTGGAAATATAATGTATGCTAAGGGTAGAGTTGTAGATGGTGATAATAACTATGATGTGATTGGCTTTGGGCCATTAACCGTATTGCCTGAATATCAAAAGTGTGGTGTTGGCAAAGCACTTGTTACTCATACAATTGACAAAGCTAAAGAGTTAGGATACAAGGTAATTGTTATCTTCGGTCATCCAGATTACTATCCAAGATATGGATTTAAAAAGGCTAAGGATTATGCTATCACTACATCTACTGGTCATAACTTTGATGCATTTATGGTGTTGCCCCTTGTAGATGATATCTCAAACATTAAAGGAAAGTTCTATGAGTCTGAGGTATATGAGTTTGATAAAAGTAGTGTAGAAGAATTTGATAAGACTTTTCCATATAAAGAACCTGGCTCTATGACTCCAATTTCAGTGCTTTTATCTAGACTTCCTGCTCCCGCAAAAAGAGCCTTTGAAGGCAATAATATTAAGTATTTAGAAGATTTAACACGCTATAGTCGAGCGGAAATAAGTTCTTGGCATGGTATTGGAGCAAATACTTTGAAAGTAATAGATGAGGTGCTTGTAGAAAACGGATATGCTAAGAAATTAGATGAAGGAGGAAAAAAATGATGCCAGATATAAAAATTGCATTTTTCGATGTGGATGGTACATTAGCGAGCAATACGAATTATAATGAAGATACATATGAGAGAATTCCTGAATCAGCTAGAAACGCTTTGAAAAGACTACAAGATAATGGGATAATTCCAGTAATAGCAACTGGTAGAAGTAGGATATTTATCCAACCATTAGCCAAAAAATTAGGAATGAATTGTTTTATTGCCTCTAATGGTTTGAGTGTGACATATAAAGATGAAGAGATATACCATAATTATTTAACCAAAGCAGAGCTTATCGAAATATTGGAAAAAGTAAATAGCTTAAAAGATGTGACGATATTATTAGAGACTGCACGTGGAAATATTGATTTCACAACAATAGCAAACATCGAAAGATTTGATGATACTTACCAAGTAATCGTTGTTGGAGAGAATTTAAAACAAAGAGTAGACATTGATAATGACAGACTAAAAGCGAGAATGGTCGCTCCTGTTGCAATGAATATTTATCCAGCCCATTTATCAAAAGCATCTGGAATTCAAGAGATGCTAGATAGGCTTGGCTTAACACCTGAACAAGCTATTTGCTTTGGTGATGAAGAAAATGATATAGAAATGTTTTTTGCTTGCGCGTATACGGTTGCGATGGGCAATGGCTCTAGCATAGTAAAGGATCTTGCTAGTTATGTCACAGAATCGGTAGATGAAAACGGGATATACAACGCATGTAAGCATTTTGGATTATTTTAGAAACGAAAAGTTCTTATCTATATTAGGTAAGAACTTTTGTTATGTTTGACTATGACATTATTGAAGAAAAAATATAAGCCAAATCTTTGCATATGACTAATAAAACACTATAATATAGGATATAGTTAATGAAATGGGGGATGTATATGGAATATTCAAGAGAGTTAATGCAAGCCATTGATAAAGCACAAATAGATGAGAAGTTAGGTAGTATTATTTATGAATTCATGGCAAAAAGGGAGAAAAACTCTGATAATAAAAAGATATTACTTAGAATGGCTCGTGATGAGCAAGAACATGCATTAGTGTGGCAGAGAATAACTAATAAGAATCTTGCTCCTAGCAAGATAAGAATATTGTTTCTAAAAACTCTAGTTGTGATACTTGGTCTAACATTTGTAGTGAAAATTATGCAGAAGGCAGAACAAATGAGCCAAGCGGTATATAATGATCTTGAAAAGAGTATTCCTGAAGCAGCAAGAATGTTTGCGGATGAGCGCAGGCATGAGAGCGAATTATATGATCTATTAGATGAAGAAAAATTGCACTATGTTGGTGCAATTGTCTTAGGACTAAATGACGCTTTAGTTGAGTTAACTGGGGCATTATCAGGCGTTACTTTTGCTCTTGCGAATAATAAGCTGATTGCGATGACTGGGATAGTGACAGGCATTTCTGCAACATTCTCAATGGCTGCTTCAAACTATTTAGCTGAAAGAGCTAGCGGTAATAAAAATGCTTTGAAATCAAGTTTATATACTGGAATTGCATATCTAATAACAGTTATATTATTAGTGTTGCCTTACTTGTTGTTGCCATCAACGCAATATATATTAGCTTTTGCTATTATGTTTGTAGTTGTAGTCTTAATAATTTTATTCTTTAACTATTATATTTCAGTTGCCAAAGGAGAGAAATTCTTAAAGAATTTCATGGAGATGTTTGTGATTTCTACATCTGTGGCGATATTGTCATTTGTAATAGGATTATTAGCAAAGCATTTCCTAGGTATTGATGCGATATAATTTATCATACAGCAATATGATTATTGCTGTTTTTATATGTGAAAAAAGGGCTAACTTAACGTTAGTCCTTTTTTAATTCGGTTCTACAATATCCGTAGGGGTAAAGTAGAATCTTTTATTTTTAAAGAAAAAATAAATAGACATAAATACGATTCCTTTTGTATGATTAGTTTGCACACAAATCTATGAAAGGAAATGATACCTATGTCCAACTCTTAT
>JAVBUP010000044.1:0-3201 GCA_031555175.1 Coprobacillaceae bacterium | reverse complement strand
ACTAGAAGTTAAGTTTACAAATCTAAAGATATAGAGATAGAAATAACTTCCATCTCTATTATACTATTTAAATTTGCATGTGTAAATTCTACTTTAAACTAAATGTTTTTAAAGTGGAAGTTAACTTTTCTTTTCAGCTTTTAAACAAAAAAACTATCCATTTCTGGATAGAATATAGTTATATTAAAATATTAGTTATTTGGCTTATCATTAATGTAAGAAGTATTTATCATATCAGGATTTACATCATCGATATCCCATACTTCATTTTGATCAGAAACCTCAACTTTTAAAGATGCATCACCAATTACATCAACTAGCATTTCTTTATCAATTTCTAATTCTATATAACCACTATCTTCATTAACTATTGCGCTTAAGCAAGCTGGTTCTCTCAAACAAGTGCATTTAGACTCATATTCATCTAGTATATCTTGTGACCCTTTTGTTTTAACATTAATTTCTTCCTCATAAGTAATAACTTGCTCATATACTGTGGTATGATGATCTTTATCATAGGCATACCATACTGAAGCTAAATAGCTTCCAGCTATATAAACTTTCCCATTTTTAATGAATGACTCATACTCATGATCAATAAGCCAACAACCAAGTACGCTAGAAGGATCATAGTCTGTTATGATCTCATATGTCTCTTTACTTATTTTCTTTCCTTTGCCAACTACTGCCTTAGTTACTATTTCTCTAATATTATTAGACACTTTGCCACCCCCTAAGTCATTGTAGTATATGCAAGCAAATAAAAAAATAGACTGTTTTACTAATCAAACTGTCTATTTTGGGCTCTAAAGTGATTGTTTTATCATAGTAGCAATCATTTGCAAATAATTATTAACTTCCTCTTTTAAATTTAAATAATTTGCTAGTAATGGATTATCATTGAACTGATTAAGTTTATCTTGATACATCTGTTCATAACTATTAAAATCATCATTTTGATTCTTACTAGCAACTACTATCTTTTGCAGTTCTTTGATATCTTTTTCTATTTGAACTAAATCATATTTATTTGCTACTTTCTCCTCAAGTTTTAAATATTCTTTAATTAAATCTTCAGCTAATAATTGTCTATTAATTTGTAATGCTAATTCATTAATCTTATCCATTAAACACTTTTCCAGTTAAGGCCCATGTCTTAGCCTGAGTTATTTCAACTTCAACTATTTGACCAATTAAACTTTCACCACCGGTAAAGTTTACTAGTTTATTAGTTTCTGTATAGCCAGATAAAACTTTATCATTTTTCTTAGAAGTACCCTCAACTAATACCTTAACAATTTTCCCTTCATATGCTTTATTATTAATCGAAGCATAAGTATTTATAACTTCATTTAGCTTATATAATCTTTGATTTTTTGTATCAATATCAATATTATCAATCATGCTAGCAGCTGGAGTCCCATCGCGTGGTGAATATACAAATGTATAAGCATTATCAAATTGGCAATGATGACATAAATCTAAAGTATCTTGATATTGCTCATCCGTTTCATTTGGGAAGCCGACAATAATATCGGTCGAAAAAGAAACATGAGGAATCGCAGCTTTAATCTTGTCATATATTTCTAAATATTGCCTAGATGAATATCTTCTACCCATTAATTTTAAAATCTCATCATTACCTGATTGAACAGGTAGATGTATATATGGCATTATATTTGAATACTTTGCTGCCACTTCAATCATTTTATCACTAAAATCCCATGGGTGACTTGTTGTAAATCGTACACGTGGTATTCCTGTTTTTGCCACTTCTTCTAACAATATAGCAAACTCAATATCCGAATTTAAATCTTTACCATATGCATTAACGTTTTGACCTAATAATGTTATTTCCTTATAACCAGCATCTTTTAACTCATTAACTTCTGCAATGATATCTTCTAACAATCTCGATCTTTGTTTACCACGAGTATATGGAACAATACAATATGTACAAAACTTATCACATCCATACATAATATTAACCCATGCTTTGATGTTATTTGCTCTAATAGACGGTAAATTTTCTACTACATCTCCCTCTTTTGACCATACTTCTATTACTTTTTCCTTATCTAAAATAGCTTCCATTAATAATTGAGGTAATCTATGTATATTATGTGTTCCAAATATTAGATCAACATGTTGATGCTTTTCTAAAATACGTTTAATCACACTCTCTTCTTGTGACATACAACCACAAATACCAAATATCAATTCAGGGTTAGTCTTCTTTAATTTCTTAACATAGCCAACTTTTCCAAACACTTTTTGTTCTGCATTTTCTCTAATTGCACAAGTGTTTAAAAGTATCACATCAGCATTATCAAAATCATCAGTCCATGTATATCCTAAAGACTCAAAAATACCACATAATGTTTCAGTGTCTCGTTCATTAGCTTGACATCCATATGTTTTAATATGATAAAGCTTACTAGCCCCGATATTCTTCATGGCACTAGGTATTTCATATCCATCCTTTATGATTCTTACTTCTTCTTTTCCTCTACGCTTCGCATCCTGTAATGATGGTTTCGTAAAATATTTACTATAATCTTTTTCCATAACTTCACCACTTTCATACTTTTCAAGTATAGCCTAAATTACTAAAAAAACCAAGTGTAAAACTCAGTTTTCTTAAACTCCTTGATGTAGTTTACTATTCAATAATGATAAAATAACTTTATGTTCTAATATAGAATCAAAATTCATCATAGCATAATCAACTGTACTCATTGTTATATACTCAATTCCATTTTCTTCAATCAAACGATAGAAATGCTTATACTCTTTTAACGTTGGTACAATAACTGCTAGATCATAATTTTGATTTATTTCAAAAATACTAGGAACTACAAAATCAATTTCAATATTTTGTATTCTATCATTCTCTACTTTTTTTATTAGTTTCTGCCTAAATAGGCTGGAACTCATATCCTCTTTTACTAGTACTAAAATCTTTGCCATCTTTTGCCCTCCTATTTACATACAATATGTTTAAAATAACTTATTTAGAACAAAAGAAAAAACGAGTTTCCTCGTTTTCTTATTAATATCCGGTTCTACAATATCCGTAGGGGTAAAGTAGAATCTTTTATTTTTAAAGAAAAAATAAATAGACATAAATACGATTCCTTTTGTATGATTAGTTTGCACACAAATCTATGAAAGGAAATGATACCTATGTCCAACTCTTAT
>JAVBUP010000053.1:0-5989 GCA_031555175.1 Coprobacillaceae bacterium | reverse complement strand
GAACAGTTAAGTAATAGGATACGTTTACGATAATGAACGAATGATCTATATCCATAAGCTGTTCTTTTTAAATGTTTAATTCTGTTATTCTTACCTTCAATAAATCCATTACTATAACCAGTCTTAAAGGATTCAATAATAGCATATCTCCAGTTTAGTATCGTATTTGCTGCTGTCCTAAATAATGGATTTGTATGATTTTTTGTCTTAGCTATCCAATCATCAAGGATAACTATTTTGTTTTGGATAATATAGCTAGACTTGATAACTGTTAGGAAGTTTTGGTAAACTCTCCACGCTTCATCGAGTTCAGTATTTGTATTTAGTATTTCATTAAGTAAAGTGCTTTGGGTAACTTCACGATGGAGAATATGAGAATAAAAGGTTTTCCTATCATCGATATCCAGTTTATATGTATTGAGTAACTTCCAATTCTTTTTGATCATTCTATAACTATGATCATCTTTACTTTTAAGTTTCTTCAAGATATCAATGCGAATATCATTAAACGCTTTATTCACAACACGTTGATAATGAAATTTGTCAGCGACAATCTTAGCTCTAGGAAAGATTCTCTTTACGACTTCTTTATAAGGAGTCCATAAATCCATACAAACATATTTTACTTTCTTTCTCTGATTCATTGAATAACCCATGAAATACTTCTCCAAATCATCTTTTCTGCGTGTTTCTAGGACATTTAACACTTTTTTATTGATAGGATCACCAATAATAAAGGCATATTTATTTCTACCTGAAGTGCATTTAAATTCATCAAAACACAGTACTGAACTAAGGTATGGATATAATTCTGGTTCTTTACATTTATCAAGTTCTCTACGTACAGTAATATCAGAAACATAGTGATCTCTAGCGATATCTTTAAATGATTTAACTTGAGATAATTCCAGTGCAATAGATAACTTGTGTTGGTTAGAAATAGTACAGTGTTTATTGACGATATCGATAGGTTCATAAAAGGATTTACAGCTACAGTTTTCATTAAGGCATTTATACTGTTTCTTTTTAATCTTAATAATCACTAAATGTTTATCAAAAGTTCCATGACGAAGAGTGATAGTATTATACTGCTTAAATGTAGATGAAGCTTCACCACATACTGGGCATTTGCCCATTGTTGAAACTGATTTAAAGTAGAAACACTTAGCAATCGTGTTCTTGTACAGAATATCCTCGCATTCAATATTTTCATCAGGAATAATAAAATCATCTTTCATATTAAATAAATATTTGGTAGTATAAGAGTTGGACATAGGTATCATTTCCTTTCATAGATTTGTGTGCAAACTAATCATACAAAAGGAATCGTATTTATGTCTATTTATTTTTTCTTTAAAAATAAAAGATTCTACTTTACCCCTACGGATATTGTAGAACCTTAAAATGCTAAAATTGACTATGTCTAGTTAATAATAGGAACTAATAATTTTATTTTAAGTAGTAAAAATGGCAAAAAAATTAATAATTACTCTTAAAAATGTCAAAAATGGGAGTTAAACTGCTAATTGTGTAATAATCTTACTTAGATTTGCTTATAGTATTGTATGATGCTATTATGTGATTGAGTTAATTACTCAGAAAGGACTAAAGTCATGAAAAAATTGCTTAAATTGATTTTGATTATGTCGATATTTACAGTTTATGTAGTGCCTGATGTCAATGCAATCGAGGTACAACCACAAAGAGTTGAACTTTTCTGGTGCAGTGGATCAGCTGCTGTCAATGTTGTTAAGACTCAGAGTAACGTGGCGGAACTAAAGGTCAGAACTGGTAAGTTTGTCGCGCCAGGAGCAACAAAAACGCTTACTGCGGGTACTGATTCTAGTGTTTCTAATAGCCTTAGTTTTTCATTTTTAAAAGGTGCAATAGGATTGGATTATCAAATTTCATATTCCATTTCTCAGTCAGAGTCTGATAGTTTTACTAATCCTTATCCGTATGATAGTCTAATTTTTTTGGAGTTAGGACATTTCTATCTTTATGATGTTTTCACATATGATTATCTCTCATATGTAGGAAATGAATCATGCACTTTATCACGAAATAAGACATCAAAGGTTTATAAAGGTTGGTCACTAGCGCTAATACCTCTAGGAATGTAATATGATGAGTAGAAAAATTATCATATTTATTTCATTGTTCATAATATTGTCTGGCTGTTCTAAACAACAATTGGATTTAGAAATAGACTTAGCTAGAACTGAAATCACATTAGAGTGCGGATTTTCTGGTACCCCATTATATGATGGTAATGCTGTAACTAGGAACCTATTTAACCCCTTAAGCCAAGAAAATATAAAGTCTTACAAAGGCGAGATTAGTTATATGCTATTGCCAATCACTACAATTAAGAATAATAAACTACCAGAGTTTACAGCTGATATTGAGGTTCTTCAGACTCAACTAGGGCAACTGAAAGACGGAAGAGCTTATTTGGTGTATAGAGTAGCAAGTGGAGATAGCTATCAAGAAAAAATACAGATTATTAATATTGTCGATAATGTTGAGCCACAGATTACATTAAAGCAAGATAGAATTGAAGTTGAACGTGGGGCTAATATTGACTTCCTTAGCCAAATTGAAAATGTATATGATGCATGCCACGGGAAATTTGATATTAGTAAAGTATATGTGATGGATAAAGTAGACACTTCTAAACCTGGGGAGTATGATGTAAGATATTTTGCTTCAGAAGATGATAAAGAGGATTATTGGTACCCAAATTATGTAGTTGGTGACTATGAAGAAGAACTGGATAAAATACCACAATTTAAAATTTTAAAAGTAGTTGTAAAATAATATATTCAAGTAAAAATGAGCTCATAGTAGCTCATTTATCTTTATATTCTCTAGCTGTTAATATTTCTTAGCGTTAAGTAAATAGAACTAATCTACCTAGATTTTGATGCTCTTGGATATTTTTTAGAGCACTAAGAAAATTTTAGATTTTGGTTATAGTCATTTTTATGTAGAAATGATAAAATTAAGGTAATATACGTATTAAATTGTTGATATGGAGTGTGAGACAATGAGTAAAAGCATAGAAGAAATAGTGGAATTAGCTGCAGAGAATGGCTTGCATCTAAGAAATGAGACAATCCAGGTCAATGAATCTGGACTTGACTTTCAAGCTGTATTTGCTGACGATCTTAATGGAGATAAATGGGTTTTAAGAGTACCTAGAAGAGATGATGTAATGCCAAGAACAAAGATAGAGAAGGTTGTACTTGATTTAGTTAATAAAAGTAATCTATCATTCCAAGCCCCAAACTGGATGATATATACTGATGAACTAATCGCTTATAAAAGATTAGATGGTAAGCCAGCAGGAACTATCGACCATGATATAGGAAATTATATTTGGGAGATAGATATAAATAATGTCCCATTGTCTTACCATAAATCATTAGGTAAAGTTTTAGCTGAACTCCATGGGTTAAGTACAAATGAAGCTGCTAAGGTTGGATTAGTAGTACAATCGCCAGAAGAAGTAAGAAGTTCGATGCAGCAAAGGATGAATGCTGTTAAGAAAACATTCGGAGTTGGAGATAAACTCTGGGAAAGATGGCAGCGTTGGATCAATGATGACGAGATGTGGCCAAAACAGGTTGGCTTAGTGCATGGTGATATCCATGCTGGACATACGATGATTGATGAAACTGGTAATGTTTGTGGGCTAATTGACTGGACTGAAGCAAAGGTTTCTGATATTTCAGTTGATTTCGTATTTTGTTATAAAGCATTTGGTGAATCTGGGCTGGAAAAGTTAATACAGGCTTATAAAGAAGCTGGTGGATATCACTGGTCAAAAATGAAAGAACACATAATCGAACTAGAAGCTGCTTATCCAATATCAGTAGCAGAATTTGCTCTAATTTCTAATTTAGAGGAGTATAAAGAAATGGCTAGGGAAACATTACAGATAGAAGGATAATTTTAATAACTTTAAGGAAATTTAAGAATACTTAGATTTCTTTTAATTTACTAGCAAAAAAGCATAAAATGATTTAAAACAAATTATATTTTAATATTGACAATAGTGTGTGACATACAGTATAATACTGCTGAGGTGATAAGATGGACCGCAAAGAGTTATTAAATACATTTATGGTGGAGTTGAAAAGAGGAACTTTATCAATGATGGTGCTTAGTCAATTACGAAAACAAGAATATGGATATTCTTTATTACAGAAATTGATTGATAAAGGAATGAATATTGAGGCAAATACATTATATCCATTATTAAGAAGAATGGAATCATATGGGGTACTGGATTGCTCGTGGGATACTAGTGAGAGTAGACCTCGAAAGTATTACGTGTTGAATTCGTATGGCCGAGATATATTAGGGGAGTTAGAAAAAGAGTGGTATGAAATGCAAGAGCAGATGAATTTGTTTTTAGGGGGACAATAAGATGCAAAATAAGTTAATTGATAAATATGTATATAATGTTATAAAAAGGCTACCTGTTAAGGATAGAGTAGAAGTAGAGAAAGAGTTAAGAGCAAATATTGAAGATATGTTGTGTGATGATTATAGTAAAGAGAACATAGAGAAAGTAATATTAGAATTGGGAGATCCTAGAAAACTAGCAGTGTCTTATATGCCTAGTAGAAAACCATTCATAGCTTCAGAATATCTTTATGATTATTTAAATGTTTTAAAGATAGTGTTAATGATAGTTGGAATAGTTGTACCAATTATAGCAATCATGAATAATATATTCTCTATGGGAGAAAAAGACTTACTGGAATTATATAAGGCAACTGCCTCAGATGCAGTTGGATCAACAGTTACATCGTTATATGCTGCATTCACATGGGTGACACTAGTATTCTATTTCATAGGAAAAGTGAATAAAAATGAAGTATTCAAATTGGAGCAGTTAACAGATGTTCCTGCTAAGAAGAAAGGGAATCGTATTTCTATTGCCGAAACAGTTGTAGAGATGGTCTTTAGTTTAATATTTACTACTATAATTATTGTACAACCAAACATATTAATGTTTATACGAGTAAGTAGTGATAAGATTAGTAATGTACCATTATTTATAGCCGATAATTTAGTAAAGTTTATACCGTTTATAATTGCGTTATATCTATTAGAGTTAGCTTTGTCTATAGTAAAACTAGTAGTTGGCAGATGGACAAATATTGTAGCAGCAATAAATGCATTTGTAAAAGTAATATCTAATGCTACAACTGTATTTATTCTCGTATTTGGTAATATTTTTAACCCAGCAATCATAACTTCATTAGAAGAATTGATTGGGCGATCAATAGATATAAAATGGGGTCAGTTCTCTCAAGTAGTTGTCTTAATATTTGTAATTATTACAGTAGTAGATGTGATATCAGCATTTGCAAAAGCAAATAAGAGAATAATTGAAGAATAATCATCTATTACAGAAATAATATAAGCCATTGTCCTTAACACTTACACAAAATAAACATAACTTATTGTGTAAAGGAGGAAAGAGAATATGATGAACAATCAATTTTGTGGGTGCGATAAAGGGAAGGAACACATGGATATGAAGCATGGGTGCGGATGCGAAATGCCAAAACCAATGCCAATGCCTTGTCCAACTGACCCATGCTGTAAACCACAACCAATCGTTTTACCTGAACAAGTAAGAATAGTAAACACATATTCATGTGTTGAAGTTCCAGTTATTCAACCAATCTGTACTAGATGTATTGAACACAAAGTGTTTCAACCAAAGGTATACCCAGTATACAAACAAACGTTTGAAACAGTATGCTGCCAAGCGCCGCTAGAAAAGAAATGCTGCTTATAAAATAGTAAAATCCCTCTATTAGAGGGATTCCTTAATTCAAAATTGAACCGCACCACAGAGGTGTGGTTTTTTTGATATAATAAAAGAGCTCACCCGACGAAAAGGAGCTCATATGAATTATAAACAAATAGATGATAAAAAGAAAGCCCAGATAGATATTTTATTAGA
>JAVBUP010000069.1:0-20867 GCA_031555175.1 Coprobacillaceae bacterium | reverse complement strand
CCTCTATTGTATCCCAATCGTTAATTCTATAATCACATCTCATTTCTGCCTTAATCCATCCGTTAATCGATTCTATAATTGCATTGTCTGTTGGTGTTCCTACTCGTGACATTGAGCGAATTATGTTATAATGAGTGCAGGCTTTGTTATAAGCTGCTGAAGAATAAACTGCTCCTTGGTCCGTGTGGAAATAGACTGGGGTTGTTAATTCTTCTTTTTTTATCAGCTCTTGCAGGTGCTTAAGACATTTAAAATAAGGCCTTGGATCTCCATGCTGTGAACTTATTGCTGATGCGATGATTGAATTATTATAGGTATCTAAGATATATGTCCATTCATATTGCCTGCCTCGATAACTCAGTACTGTCATATCTGAAACTACGATTTCTAATGGTTTAGTTGCTTTCCACTGTCCATTGATTACATTTTTATAGATCACATGTTCATGTCCAGTTGCTCTCCATTTATAATGGCGTGCTAGTGATTTTATATTCGCCACTTTACAGCACTTATGAACTAGGTTATCACTAAATGTCCAACCTGTTTTATGTCGTATTACAGTCGCTAAATCGTGATATCCGTATGATTTATGGTTTTGATGTTCTTCTTCAATAAGGCTCGTTAAATCAATTCTATTTAGTTCATACCGATTCTTTGTATCTTTTCTTGATAGCCACTTATAATATCCCGACCTATTAACCCCTAGATATTCACATAGAAACTTAATAGGATACTCATTTCTTAATCCATAGATGATTTCGTATTCACATCGTTTAAAATAACGTACTCCTTGCTTGCACCAACTCCTTTCACTGTGTACCCTTTTTTTGATCTTTCTAATTCAACTCTAAGTTTTAAATTTTCTAGCTTTAGTCGCTCGACTTGGCTTAAAGAGTTTGAAGTATGTAAAGCTGCATATGGATTTCCTTTTCTAAATGATCTATCAAATCCATCACTCCCAAACTCCTCATATATTTTAACCCACCCTTGAATAACAGAAATCGCAATTCCGTACTCACTTGATAACTGTGGCCACGAATAGTGCTCATCTATACGTTTTCTCACGACTTCAATTTTTAATTCTTTTGTATATTTTTTATTTAAACCGCCTTTTGGTCTTCCCATAATAGTCATCTCCTTTATTTAAGTATATTAAAAAGTAGACTACAGTCAAAACTTATTGTTTTTTCTGTGTCTACTTTTATATTACAACTACAAAATGTCTTACTTTTTTTATTCTATTTATAATATGCAAACATATATTGTTCTAGGTGAGAACATGAAAAAAATAGTTATATTATTTATTGTATTATCTAGTATTATTACAATACATAGTGAAGAGTATTATGCACGCAGTTATGTAGTTATAAACGAGGATACTTTACAAGTATTAGAAGAAAAAAATATGCACAGTCAATATAGTGTTGCAAGTATTTCAAAAATAATGACTGCAATTGTAGCAATCGAGAATGGAAATCTTCTTGATCAAGTTCTTATTAATGATGTTATTCAAAAAGCATATGGTAGTTCAGTTTATTTGCAGATTGGTGATAAAACTACTTTACAGGATTTATTGTATGGATTATTACTAAGAAGTGGAAATGATGCAGCTATCGCTATTGCGGATTATATTGGAGAAGATATAAACGCATTTGTAGCTATGATGAATGAAAAAGCACGTATTATTGGTATGAAAAATACTATATTTAACAATCCCTCTGGCTTGGATGAACGAGATGGTGGAAACTTATCCAGTGCTTATGATATGGCGATTCTAATGGCTTATTGCATGCAAAATGATACGTTTGCAAAAATAACTGGTACTAAGAAATATTCACGTATTGACAATAAGGGTTTATGGAGTAATAAAAATAGATTAATAAGCTCGTATAAGTATGCCACAGGTGGTAAAACTGGTTTTACTGAGAAAGCAAAAAGAACACTAGTATCTAGTGCAACCAAAAACAATATCAATTTAATTGTAGTTACTTTAAATGCAGGTAACGATTTTGCATTTCATGAGTATTTATATGAAAAATATTTCTCACAATATGAAAGTATTAGAATACTTGATCAAGGAATTAATGAAATAATGGGGTATGAATTTAGTGTTGATGCTGAGTTTAATTATCCTGTTTTAAAGGATAATGATATAAAAATAAGATATGAAATTGATAAAATTAACATGTTAGTAAATGTAATGATTGAAGAGGAAAACAAATTTGAAAAAATATATACTTGCCCAATATATTTTGAAACTAAACAAACATTTATTGAAACAATAATGAATAGTTTTTATAGGCTGTTTTTATGAAAAACATTTGGACTATTTGTATAATAATTTCTACAATATATGCATTTATATCGAACAATGTTGCTGTGCTAGTAGAGGAACTATTGAATGTTCCGGCTACTGTATTAGATATTGCAATAGTACTAGTGACTACATCTTGTCTATGGAACGGATTTTTGAATATTGCGAAGCATTCTGGAGTGCTTGAGATAATATATAAGATACTTAAACCAGTGTTGAAACTAGTATATTTTGATGTTAAGAACGAGGAAACTTTAGCACTTATATCTACTAATTTTTTAGCCAATTTATTAGGATTGGGAGCAGTAGCTAGTTTTAGCGCTATTCAGGCGTTTAAACTGCTAGAAATAGAAAATGATGATAAACATACAGCCTCAAGGCCAATGATTATGTTTTTTTCCATTAACTGCATTGGGATATGTTTATTGCCGATGAATCTAATTGCCTTGAGAATGAAGTATAATAGTATTGATCCTTATAGATTTGTAATAGCCAGTTTTATAGTAGGTAGTATCTCAACAATTATAATTATAATTATTGATTGGTTAAGAAGGCGCTTATATGAGTAGTGTTATTTTATTATTATTTATTACATCGTCTCTCATTATCTCATTTATAAAAAAACAAAACCCATTTGAATTATATCTAGATGGCTGTAAAGATGGTTTAAATGTGTTTAAGTCAATATTTACTAATTTACTAGCAATGATGTTAACAATTACATTTCTACGCTATAGCGGCTTATTAGAGGCAATTGAAGGTGTTTTTAGGGAAATATTTGATTATATTGGTTTACAAGTTCAATTAATACCACTGTTTTTGATAAAACCATTTAGCGGAAGTGGTGGGCTAGCAGTCTTAAATGATTTATATTATAATTATGGAGTAGACTCACCGGTATCGTTTATAGCCACCATTATTCAATCTAGCAGTGATACAATGTTTTATATATTTGCTCTATATTTTGGTGTAACATCAGTTAAAAATTATAGATATGCTCTTAAATATGCCTGGATTGGGGTAATATCTAGTTTCGTTTTGGCAATTATTGCAGCGAAAACTTTCTTTTAAAGCTTATTTTTGATATAATCTTCGTGGTGATAAAATGGAAAGATTGCAAAAAGTAATTGCTGCGAGTGGAATTGCATCTCGTCGCAAAGCAGAAGAGTTAATTGTTGCTGGAAAAGTAACCGTAAATGGTGTGGTTGTTACAGAACTAGGAACAAAAGTAAAAAAAAGTGATATAGTGCTGGTTGGTGATCAGGCAGCAACTACAGAAAATAAAGTATATTTCCTATTATATAAGCCTAAAGGGTATATAAGTGCAGTAACTGATGATTTAAATCGATCTTGTGTTTCTGATTTACTATCAACTATTAGTGAACGTACATATCCGGTAGGACGCTTAGATTATGATAGTACTGGAGCTTTATTTATGACAAATGATGGCGAATTCGCTAATTTGATTATGCATCCTAGCAGCCATATGGAAAAAACATATGAAGTAACGATAACAGGATTAATTGATGGAGCTACTTTGCATCAATTAGAAACTGGAATTTTCCTAGAAGGTGCAAAAACATTACCTTGTAAAATAAGAGTGACAGACCGCGATATGGAGCATAAAACTACAATGCTACGAATCAAAATTGTCGAAGGGAAAAACCGCCAAGTCCGTAAAATGTTTGAAGCAGTTGGTCATGATGTTAAAAGACTTCATAGAAGTCAAGTTGGACATATTGATCTAAAAGGGTTAAAACCTGGAGAATTTAGGATTCTTAAACCACAAGAAGTAAAAGACTTACGCAGAATTGCATTAGAAAGAAAAGAAGCTAATAAGAATCGTAGAGGATAAATATCTGCTTGACATTTTTTTAACAAGAGTATATTATAGTAATGTAAATGAATCTTCAGGGCAGGGTTTAATTCCCGACCGGCGGTAAAGTCCGCGAGCATTAGCTGATTAGGTGTAATTCCTAAACCGACAGTAAAGTCTGGATGGAAGAAGGTCTATATTATATATAAGCCTATTTTCGTGAGGAATTTTCATTTCTCACGAATTTTATTTACAAATATAAAATGAAAGAGGCAAAAGTATGAAAAAATTAAACACAAAGAAGATGGTATTAACAGCAATTTTAGCAGCGCTGGCAATGATCCTCAATTTAATTGAGATTCCATATCCAATAGCTCCTTGGCTAAACTTTGATTTATCAGAGATTGTTGTACTAATATCTGTATCAGTATTAGGTTGGGTTCCAACATTATTTGTTTGTATTATGAAAGGCTTAATATCTGTTCTAGTTAAAGGTCCGGTTGGTCCTATCGCCATTGGTCAAATAACTGCTTTTATTGGTTCTATGACAATTGCGACTTTATTCTATCTAACAAGAAAAAAAATGCCATTTTGGACAAGTATGTTAACGACTATGGTTGGATTTGCAGGGGTGATGGTATTGGTAAATTATTTATTTGTTACACCAACATATATTATGCAAAAACCAATGTGGTTTACTCAACTACCATTTACCTTAAATATTGATGCATTTAATGGTAAATACGGATCAGATATTTCAATACCAGGATTTATACAATTTGGATCGGCATACTTCCAAGCAATATTTATTATTTATTTCCCTTTTAATTTTTTGAAGGGCATTATTACTTCTGTAGTATATATTGCTACAAGAAGAGTAGAAGACACAATTAAGTTATAGTTGTTTATCTATAGAGGTATATATATGGAAACAGAACGTTTATTAATAAGAAGGTTTAAATCTGAAGATTGGATGGATCTTTATGATTATTTATCACAAGAAGAAGTAGTTAAATATGAGCCTTATGAAGTATTTTCAATGGAGCAGTGCCAAAAAGAAGCGATAAATTGGGCTGGTAATGAATCTTTTTGGGCAATATGTCTAAAAGAGACTGGAAAATTAATTGGTAATATTTATTTATCAAAAGGTGATTTTGATACTTGGGAGTTGGGATATGTTTTTAATAAAGAATATCACAATTTTGGTTATGCAACTGAAGCGGCGTGGACATTGGTAAATGATGCTTTTATTAATCAACAAGCTAGAAGAGTCATTGCAATGTGTAACCCATATAATATTTCTTCATGGAAATTAATGGAACGACTAAATATGCGTAGAGAGGCTCATAAACTTCAAAATATATATTTTAAGAAAGATGATTTAGGTAATCCAATATGGTTAGATACCTATGAATACGCTATTTTAGACTCAGAGTGGTTAAAATTGAATAAAGTAGACGAGCAATGATGCTCGTCTTTTATTTTAAAATCATGTTCATATCAATAACAGGAGTGTTATTAATAGTTTTATAATCAGCCAAATCTAGTTGTTCCAAATAAGAAATAACAGAGTTAGTAAGATAGGTAGGTGTAGAAGCACCAGCTGTTACACCAATTAAATTTTTATTAGTAAACCAGTTAATATTGATATCATTAATAGACTCAATTAGATGACTTTCAACTCCTTGTTGATTTGCAATACTAACAAGTCTAGTGGAATTATTGCTATTTGGATCACCAACAACTAGTACAATATCAATTTCTGGTGGTAGATTAGTAATTGCTTCTTGGCGCATGCGAGTTGCATTGCATGTTTCTTGGGCTACCTCGACATTATCTAAATTGCCCTTAGCATATTCACAAATTCTAAAGATATCAAGAATACTCATTGTTGTTTGATTTGTAATCAAATACTTATATCCCTTTTTTGGAAGTTTATCAATATCATTTATACTTTCAATTAAAGTAATGTTTTCCTTGTCAATAGAAATTGTTCCTTCAGATTCTGGATGACCAGCTTTTCCAATATAAAGAATGTGGTAACCATTTGTTATCGAATCCTTAATCAAGTTATGTGTTTTTATAACATCTATACATGTGGCATCTTTAATAATTAATCCCTTTGATCTAGCTTTTGCGAATACTTCATCAGAAGCTCCATGCGCAGTTATAATGACGATACCATCGTTTATAGAATCAAGTAATTCCATTCTTGACTTACTTTTATCCTCAATAGTTATTACACCAATATTTTTCAAAGCATCAACAATATATTGATTATGAACAATCATTCCCAAAATATAAACATTGCAATTCTTATGTTCATTTACTGTATCCTTGGCCATTTTAATTGCAGATACGACACCTTTACAGTATCCACGAGGCGCTATTTTATATACTTTCATAACATCACCATTGATATTATAACATTTATAAAAAAAAAAAGCATTTTTCAATGCTTATTACTTAAATAATGTTGGGTTTCTTCTAAGTGTTGGTTCTGTTTCAACTGATTTGAATGTTGGTTCAATAATTATTTCACTATCATCAATCTCATCTACGAAATCATCATCAAAATCAGTAGATTTGACAGCTTTAGCAACATTAAACATTGTTCTAACATTATGGTATAGTGGTCTTACTTGGTTAATTACTGGCAAAATTTGATTAGCTGTATTAATAGTTTTTTGGCCAGTAGAAAGAATTGATTGAAGATTCATCCCGCCTGTTCCAACACCTCTTAAAAATGGGATTCTAGATAAAATCCCGCCTGTAGCACTGGGCATTTGCCCAAATGAATTTGCCCCCATAGCAAACGGGGTAGATCCTCCAGCTATTGGATAAGCAGTTCTAGTGGCGAAGCCATAATTTGGAAAACTTTGGCTTGGAATAGAATTTCTCATATTGTATGATTGGTTAAAGTTAGTCAGTGCTGGATATGATGAGTTTTGATTATAGTTTGGATAATGTTGATAAGGCATATTTGGGACATTGTTACGATAGTAATATTGATTGTATTCAGGATACATAGGTACACCTCCTATCATAGTATATGAATGACTATTCTAGATGTTAATGATTTTAAACTGTGAAAATAATGTTTTTTCGTGTATAATAGATTAGTATTAATGAAGGATGTGTAATTATGAAACAATTTAAAGATTTTAACTTTCAGTCTTTTTTGAATGAAGCCATAGAGGAATTGAAATTTAAGGAACCAACTCCAGTTCAAGCTGCAGTAATTCCTATAGTATATAAAAGAAAAGATATTATTGGTATATCGCAAACTGGTACTGGTAAAACTCACGCTTTTTTATTACCAATATTTGACTTAATTGATCCAAGTTTAGAACAAGTTCAAGCAGTAATAACGGCGCCAACTAGAGAACTTGCTGCGCAAATTGCAGATCATGCAAAATTCTTGCAGAAATCTAACCCAGACATAACATATTCACTAGTTATTGGCGGTAGTGATAAGCAAAAGGCTATTGATAAACTAAGTGTCCAACCACATATTGTTATTGGAACGCCTGGTAGAATTAAAGACTTAGCTTTGGATGAGTTAGCATTAAAAATAACTACTGCTGATATTTTTGTTATTGATGAGGCTGATATGACATTAGAGTTTGGTTATTTGGAAGACATTGATGCCGTTATTGGACAAATGAAGGAAACACTACAAATGATGGTTTTTAGTGCAACTATTCCAGTCAGTTTAAGGCCTTTTCTAAAGAAATATATGAAAAATCCTAAAATTATCGAGATTGATGAAAATAAGCCTAGTGTTGATAATATCAAACATATTTTAGTTCCAACTAGACATAAAGAACGAATGATAGTATTAGAGAATATCATGAAAGGTATTGATCCTTATATATGTCTAATATTTACTAATACACGCAAGGATGCGATGAGTATTAGTAAAGAATTAAGAAATAAGGGTTTCAAAATTGGTGAAATTCATGGTGATTTGGAACCAAGAGAACGTCGTCAAATGATGCGTAGAATTAAAGATAATGAATATCAATATATTGTTGCTACTGATATTGCAGCTCGTGGTATTGATATCGATGGTGCTAGCCATGTGATTAGTATGGATTTCCCAGACGAGTTAGATTATTATATTCATCGTTCTGGAAGAGGTGGGCGTGGTAAATATACTGGGACTTGCTATAGCTTATATGATACAAGTGATCAAGAAAGCATTAAATTATTGGAGAAAAAGGGTATAACTTTTGAAACATTTGAATTTAGAGGCGAAGAATGGAAAGAAGTAACTGCTAGGGATAGAAGAGAAAAAAGAGTAAAGAAGCAAAGTGATATTGAAGTTAAAATTAGTAAGATAATTAAAAAACCAACTAAAGTTAAACCTGGTTATAAAAAGAAAAGACAGTGGGAAATTAACGAGTTGGTTCGCAAAGAAAAACGTGCGACTATCCAAAAGGATATTCGTAAGCGTCAAAAAGAGCGCGCTAAAGAAAAACAACGCGAAGATAAATCGACAAAGTAGGTGATTAAATGTTGAAGATTGGTAGTCATGTGTCTATGTCTGGTCCTGAAGGACTAGTTACTAGTGTTAAAGAGGCAGTAAGTTATGGCGCAAATACTTTTATGTTCTATACTGGAGCACCACAAAATACGTTTAGGAAACCAATTTCTGAGCTCAATATTGAGGAAGCTAAAAAAATGATGCTTGATAATAATATCGATATAAATGATATAGTTGTTCATGCACCATACATAATTAATTTAGCTAATACTATCAAAGAAGATACTTTTGAACTGGCGGTAGAATTTTTAAGAAAAGAAATTGATCGTGTTGAGGCTATCGGAGCTAAGATTTTAGTGTTACATCCTGGTAGTCATGTTAACGCGGGAGAAGATACCGGCATTAAATCAATTATCAAAGGCCTAAATATGGTTTTAAGAGAAGATGATGACATAGTTATTGCATTAGAAACAATGGCTGGCAAGGGTTCTGAAGTTGGTTATAATATTGAACAAATTGCAAGTATTATTGATGGCGTATATCTTAATAGTAAATTAGGTATTTGCTTGGATACATGTCACTTACACGATAGTGGTTTTGATATTATTAATAATTTTGAGGATATTTTAAGCAAAATAGATGAGTTAATGGGCTTAGACAAAATTAAAGCAATTCATATTAATGACTCTAAGAATATATGTGGCGCTCGAAAAGATAGGCATGAGAATCTTGGTTATGGCCACATTGGTTTTGAATCATTGTGCAAAATTGTTTTTAATGAGAAATTAAAAGATGTTCCTAAAATACTGGAAACACCTTATATAAAAGATATTGCTCCTTACAAATATGAAATAGAAATGTTAAGAAATAGAAAATTCAATGATTTTATAAAAGAATTACCATAAGTTTATTAAATAATACATCGAGCTTTGAGGCTGTCTCATCCGATGTATTTTTTGCTATTTTACGTATGAATTGACGACGATATTCATCATCGATTAGTCTGTTTCCGTATTGTTTTAGAATTGGTAATACGATATTGATTTCCTGCTCGGTCATATTTATTTGTAAGAGTTCACATATAAGAATGACCTTTTGCACTGATAAACCATTGATATAATTATTTAGAATTAATGATTGTAGCATAAAATACCTCCTCACATATGTATATGATGATTATTATGCATTAGAACACATTGTTTATTTCCTAAATAATGCCTTTTCCATATACTAAAACTATATAATAACTAAAAAAGCTCATTAACTAAAATGAGCTCATCTATTACAAGACAAATAATTATGAAAAAGCAACTATTGTTTATTTATGATTAGTCAATAATATAATTTCATGTTTTAAACGCTCAACAAGTTGATCTTGAGGAACTTTACCAATTATCTCGCCTTTTTTTATCAAAAGGCCTTCTCCAACGCCACCAGCTATACCAATATCAGCGTGTTTTGCTTCACCTGGCCCATTAACCGCACAACCCATAATTGCAACTGTAATCTCGGAGTGAATGGTTTCTAAAAATTCTTCAATTTCTTTCGCAACTGGAATTAAATTATATTGAATTCTCCCACAAGTTGGGCAAGATATAAGTGTGGGCATATTTTTCACAAGCCCAAAATTCTTAAGTAGTTCTTTACATACTTTGACTTCTTCAACAGGATTATCGCTTAATGAAACTCTTATAGTATTTCCAATGCCTTTATTTAAAAGTATTCCTAATCCAGCACTTGATTTGATAGTACCTGAGAATTTTGTTCCAGCTTCAGTGATACCAATATGTAGAGGATAGTCAAATTCTTTTGAAGCTTCTTCATATGCTTCGATAGTCAATTGCATATTTGATGCTTTCAATGAAATGCAAATATCGTAAAAATCCAAATCTTCTAATATTTTTACGTGTTTCTTTGCACTTGCAACCATAGCCTTTGCAGTTGGATAGCCATATTCTTTCAGTATATCTGGTTCTAACGACCCAGCATTAACACCTATACGAATAGGTACATTGTGCTCTTTACATGCCTGAACTACTTCTGCAACTTTGTCAATATTCCCAATATTTCCAGGATTAATTCTGATTTTATCGATACCACTATCAATAGCCTGTAAAGCCAATTTATAATCAAAATGAATATCAGCAACAAGCGGAATAGTTGTTTGTTGCTTTATTTCCTTAATTGCTAATGCATCTTCCATGTCGAAGCAAGCCATTCGAACTAATTCACATCCTGCAGTCGCTAATTCTTTAATCTGTTTGACAGTATTTTCAACATCTTTTGTTTTTGTTGTTGTCATAGATTGAATAATTACCTTATCTTCGCCACCAATAGATACATTACCGACCATAATTCTTCTTGTTTGATTTCTGTGCATAAAATCACCTCATGAACAATTATACCACCTTGATTTAGTTTTGTCTTTAATGAAGTTTGGTTTTCAATTTACATTGTTGTTCCAATATATTATAATGAAAAAGAAGCGTGGTGAAATTATGTTTAAACGTTTAATTAGGAAAAATCAAGATAGGAATTTTGTGCATTTTGAGGGTTTTCATGAAGAGAGAAGAAGAGAGAAAAATAAGCAGGATAATCTCTTATCAAGAAGAATTATTGTTGTTTTGGCATGTTCTATAATTCTTATCTCTGTTCTATCGGCACGATTATTTTATATTCAAATTAGTCGACATAATGAGTTGGAAGTAAAGCTTCAGACATATAGTGTAAATTATCATACATTGAATGTTCCGCGCGGTGCGATATATGATAGAAATGGCATAGTGTTGGCCTCAACAAAAAATGTAATTGCTTTATATTACTCACCACCACTTAAAACTGACGATGATCAAAAATTATTAACTGCCAAAATATTAGCAAATAACGTTTCGTTTGATGATAGTATCATCACCGATAGGGAGAAGAAAGACTATTTTATTAAGGCATATTCTGATGATGCTAATAAAAAAATTACAGATGATGAAAAGCAAAAACTTAGTAATAATGAACTGAGCAAGGATGATATATACAAGTTAAAGATTGAAAGAATAACAGCTGAAGACATTGCTAGATTGACAAGGGATGAATGCCGTCAATACTATATATATTATCAAATGCTACAAGCGACAAAAACAGTTGGGAAAATAATTTTGCAAAATATTTCTGAAGAAGATGCTAGCTTTGTAGCAGAAAATAATAGTATACTAAACGGAATTATGTTAATTGATGATTGGGATAGAGAGTATAGCTATAACTCTACTTTTAAGCAAGTGCTAGGTAATATATCTACTAAACAGCAAGGTATTCCACAAGAATTATATGATTATTATGCTGCTTTAGGTTATAGTGCAAATGATAGGGTAGGTATTTCAGGACTAGAACAGCAATATCAAAGTTTACTGAGTGGAACAAAATCAACATATGAGATTAAATATGATGAGAATGGTAGCCCATATTTCAATTCAATAACAACTGGAGAGAAAGGCAATAATTTGCAGCTGTCTATTGACATAGAATTACAACAACTAGCAAATAATGTTTTAGATAGAACTATTAAGAATTTAGGTAAAAGTGCTGGAAATAGTGAATTGAGTGGAATATTTTTTACAATGATGGATGTAAATACAGGCGAAGTCATTGTGATGAGCGGGCTTGGTTACAACAATGGTGAAACTTATGATTATGCAGCAGGAAATTATTTGTCTGCGTTTACCATTGGTTCAGCAGCAAAAGGTGCAACTATCTATACTGGATTCAAATATGATGTAATTACTCCAGGAGAAATAATTAATGATGCCCCTATGTATATTAAAGATACTCCAATGAAAAAGTCTTGGAACAATTTTGGGCCAATAAATGATTTACAAGCGTTGTATAAGTCTTCCAATGTTTATATGTTCAATATTGCAATTCGCCTTGGTGGGGGAAAATATATCCCTAATGAGGCACTAAATATCAATCCAATCGCTTTTGATAAGCTACGAGAATCATTTGGTGAGTTAGGACTAGGTGTTAAGACTGGAATTGATGTTCCTTATGAAGAACTTGGCTATCGTGGCGAGGATAGACAAGGTGGGTTATTACTAGATGCGGCTATTGGCGTTTACGATACGTACACTCCTATTCAAGTTGCGCAGTATGCTGCTACTTTAGCAAATGGTGGGAACAGAGTTAAACCACGTTTAGTAACAGAGGCCTTCACTGTGGAAAATGATGAAAAAATAACGGTATATGAAAACCCTATTGAAATACTTGATAATGTCAGTCAATATCAAACTGGTATTGAAAGAGCAAGACTAGGATTCCGCTTAAATGTTACACAAGGTTTAGCGACCGTTTTAGCTGGTAAACCATATGAAGTTGCTGGGAAATCTGGAACTGCAGATATTTATATAAATGGTGTAGATTATCCAAACTATTCATTTGTCGCTTTTGCTCCATATAGTAAACCAAAAGTAGCTATTTCATGCATTGTGCCTAGTGTTTTAAAAGGAAGCAACCCATGTTATGCTGTAGCTGGAGAAATTATGGATGCGTATTTTAATAAATATGGTGTTGATAAGTAGGCAAATGTTAAAAAAAACTAGTATTTTATAAAAGAATATGTTATTATATCAAATGTAAGTTTTTAGCATGGAGGTGTGAATATGAGAGATAATATTACTTTAAAATGTACTGTATGTGGAGAAGAAAATTATATCAATACTAAGAACAAAAGATTACATCCTGATAGAGTTGAATATAGTAAATTCTGCCCAAGATGCAATAAAAAAACTATTCATAAAGAAAAAAAATAAGCCTATGGCTTTTTTTTATTAATAAGAGGGGTATATAAATATGATACACACTATTAAAGTTGGAGCATTTCAATGCAATTGTTATATTATTATCTATGAAACCAATAAAGCAATTATAGTTGATCCAGGTGATAATGGAAAAAAGATTAATAAATTTCTAGTTGAGCATCAACTAAATCCTGAGGCAGTTTTAATAACACATGGTCATTTTGACCATGTCGCAGCAATTGATTATTTATATAATATTTATAAGTGTCCTATCTATATGAACAATGAAGATATGATTTTAATCAATGATAAGAAAATAGCTGATACTATGGGAGTGCCATATATTAAAATTATGGCAAAAATTTCTAACATTCCGACAGAATTGAAATTCGGGAGTTTGGAGATTTCATTTATGCATATGCCAGGGCATACTCCTGGGTCTACTATCATAATAATTCCAAGCATGCAGACCATATTTACAGGAGATGTATTATTTAAAGGGTCAATTGGCAGATATGATTTGCCATATTCTAGTATTAGCGACACAAGAAAGACAATTATTAAACTCAAGGACCTTCCAAAAGATTTTGTTATCCTTCCTGGTCACGATGAGAAAAGTACTGTTGAGTATGAACTGTTGCATAACCCATTTTTAAGATAATGTTTTTGATGAATTATGATATCATTGATATCATTTTTTTTTGCAATAAATTAATTAGCAAGGAGTTTTCAAAATATTTTAGCTATATTATACTAGGAGGTATTTCTATGGAGGAAATGTTTGAATATGTATTTCATAAGGCATTACTTATGCAAGCTACTGACATACATTTATATTATAAAGACATCGGTAAAATCAAAATGAGGTGCATGGGGCAAATTAGAGACATTGAGCTATTTGGAAGCATAGAAGTAAAAAAACTAATTAATTACTTAAAATACAAGGCACAAATTGATATTAGTAAAACACTTAGTCCACAGACTGGAACTTTCAAGTATACAGTTGACAATAAAGATTATTTTCTACGTATATCATCAATACCAGGCGTTAATCAAGAGAGTGTTGTAGTACGTATTTTGAATAATCACAAATCATTAACAATTGATGAATTATGTATTTATCAAGAAGTAAATGATATATTTCACAAAGTAACCAACTGCAAAAGTGGATTATTCTTATTAAGTGGTCCAACAGGAAGTGGAAAATCTACGACTATGCATACTATATTGAGCGATATTTTTTCTAAATTTCAAAAAAATATTATTACTATTGAAGATCCAATAGAGATTATAAATAGCAATTTTATTCAAATCGAAATTAATGAAATATTAGGAGCAAATTATCAGGACTCTTTAAAACAAATTCTACGCCACGATCCCGACATTGTAATGATTGGTGAAGTTCGGGATGAGGAAACTGCAGCACTAGCAATTTCATGTGCATTAACTGGTAGGCTTGTATTGACAACTATACATTCAAAAGATTGTGAATTAGCCATCGAAAGAATGATAAATCTTGGCGTTAATCGAGATGACTTGAAAGAAGTTTTGATAGGAGTAACAAATCAAAGAATGTTTTACAATAAATCTAGTAATCAACGCTTTTGCTTATATGAAGTATTGGCCTTTGACTCATTGAATAATTTCTATGCAAAGAAAAACTATAAGCATAAAAATATCAAATTTTATATTAAAGAATCTGTTGAAAACAGATATTTGGCTTTGGAAGATATTGATTATGAATTTATCTAGTAACGATATACAATTACTTTCTTATCTTAAAGACTTCTTGAACAATGGTTATGATATTGAGCAAGCTCTGAATATTTGCAATGAAGTTGTTAATGATAAGCGTGTTGATGAAATACTTAAACTACTAGATAATGGCTTATCAATTGATGAGGCTATAAGGAATTGTGGTTTTCAGAAAATGTGGGTATCTAGTTTTAACTTCTTTTATCAAACTAATTCCATTGCATCAGCTATAGATAAAAGTCTTAAGCAAATGATTTTAATCGAAGATTCAAAAAAAAAAATTAAGGAAAAACTTTGGTATCCATTATTACTAATAACATTGGTTCTTTTATTTTCAATCTACATACGATCTTATTTATTACCAATCATTAATAACATGATAATTGATTTTGATATAGATAACAGTTTACTTATTAAACTTTTGTTGTCTTTTATTAAGTTAATTCCTATTATAATTTATACTTCAACAATCATATTATTTATAATTATCTATATTGCATATTTGATAATAATGAAAAAGAACTATAAACTCGCTGTTAAGTTAACGACATTCGAATGGTTTAGTAGCATATTAAAGGATTTTTATAGCTACAAATTCTGCTTATTCTTTAATGAATTTATCAACCTAAAATATGATATAAACTCAATTTTAGAATATTTTATAAGTCAAAACTTTGACTATGATATCAAAAATATCGCTACTGAATATGTATTATATTTAAAAAAAGGTGAGGACTTTAATACTGTAACTAATAGAATGCATTATTTTAGTGACTATTTCAAAAATATATTAATTCTCTCATTCAATAACAATTTCAAAAATAACTGGCTTGAAATGTACTTAGATCAGACAATGCAGCTGATAAATAAAAAAATTGTGAAATCATCGCAGTATTTTATAGTAGGTTCATATATGATTACTGGATTATTTATAGTCATTGTATATATTTTACTATTGCTACCATTGACACAATCTATTCAGACTATATAAGGAGAAAAATTATGAAAAAAGGATTTACAGTTATCGAGATGATGTTTTGTTTAGTTATTGTAATTGTATTAATGGGTTTGGTCATTCCAAACGTATTAGATAAGCAAGAACTGGTCAAAGATAAGGGATGTCAAGCATTGGTAGAAATAATCAATTCTGAGATTATTTTATTTCAAATAAAATATAATGAGTTACCAAATTCTATTGATGATCTTATAAATGCAGATCCACCACTAATAAAAGAAACACAAAAATACTGTTCAAATGGAATAGAAATATACATACAAGATGGTCAAGCATATGCAGAATAATGGTTTTTCAATGGTTGAAATGCTATTAGTGGTAGTAATTATGTCAGTCATAACAATGTTAACAATAAGTTTTATACCAATTGTTGACACTAACCAAGAAATACATGAATTGATTTCAAATTATATTTATACATGCCAGGAATTATCAATGATGCAAAGAATGAAAGTAATTTTAAATTTTGAAAGCAATAGAATTATTGCAACTTCAAATGATAATCAACTAACAAAAATTGAGCTACCAAATAAACTTTATTTCTATAATAATGCAATATCATTCAACTCATCAGGAAATATTGATAGAGGAAATACAATTATGTTTGATTATAATGACAAACAGACTAGAATTATCTTTCAATTAGGAAGTGGTAGATTTAGGTTTGAGTAAAAATGGATTTGCACTTATTGAGTCTATTGTTGGTTTATTAATAATTACTATATGCATTAAAATTGTTTTTGATGTTTTATATTTTATTAAGAAGAGTAATGAATTTGTCGCAATTGAGCAGAGTACATTTGAAGATAGACTGATGGAAATTAATACAGAAAGTGATGATTTAGAATGGGAAATAAACATGGCTTTACGTTAATGGAGTCATTATTAACTTTACTTATAACATCGGTAATAACAAGTTTAGCTTTGAATGTTATAAGTTTGGTTGATCAAATAGAAATATTTGAGGAGCATAAAGATATTGACATTGCCATCTTTCAACTAATGTATGAGTTATTACCAGCGCATGATATTATTGTCGAGAATAATTCTATTTCGTATAGCAAGAATAACAATTCTGCTTCATTAGGTGAGTTCACAAGTTTTGTAATAAGCTTTGATGGTAATAGGATAGTAAAGCAAGATGGGTATATGATTTATTTAGAAAATATACAAAATTTTCAAGTAATTTGCTACGAAAGTAAATTGCATATTTACTTCGTCAGGGATAATGTAGAAAGCAAATTCTTGTTAAGTGATAATTGTGGTTCGTAGTGGAAGTAGTCTCAAAATTGCATTAATAGTATATTTAATCATATCTTCATTATTACTGGATTTGGTAGCAAGACAAAAAAATGCTAATATCCATACTCAATTCACAAGTAAAATGTATCAAAGTTATCTTATTGAATCCATCATTTTAAAAGATGTAAAAAGCAAAATTGAAAATAATACTTTAAATAGTGCAATATTTTATATTGATTATGGAATAATTGAGTACAAAGTAAGTAATAATATAGATAGTTACGAAATTGAAGTCAATATTGATAGTACGATTATAGATACCACAATATTGATCGAAATTGATAATGAATCATTATTTGTGCTTGAATACTATTATAAGTAGGTGATTATATGTTTTACTATATTATGCATCTTTTATTCCTTATTTCTTATATAAATATTATGTTTTTAGAGTTAAATACAATCTTGTTTTTTTCAATATACGCTTTATTTATTGCGGGTTTTATTTATGTATATAAATTATCATTAATAAATAGTATTTTTTTCGTATACATGTACCTTTCAATTTCATATACCTTATTCTATATTTACTATAGTGATATGTCATTTATAATTCTATCATTAACATTAGTTTATCTACACAAGAAGAGTATCGATATTAAACTCAATTATGATAGGGATGTTTTATAAAAAACCTTGACTTATCCGATAAAAATCATTAAAATATATGAGTATTTAATAACTATAAAGGAGTAAAAATAATGATTAATGTTGGAGATTTAAGACCAGGAATGACTTTTGGCTATGAAGGTAATATATTTGTAGTATTGGAAGCCTCTCATAATAAGACAGCTCGTAGTGCTGCTAATATACGTGTTAAAATGAAAAATTTACGTACGGGATCAACTACTGAAATTACTTATGGTGGTAATGATAAGGTTGAAAGAGCACATATCGATAAGGATAAAATGCAATATTTATATGATTCTGGAGATATGCTAGTTTTCATGAATAATGAAACTTATGAGCAAATTGAGATTCCGTCATCTAATTTGAAATGGGAGCTTAACTTCTTATTACCTACAAATGAAGTTGAAGTTACAAGTTACGAAGGTGAAGTACTAGGTGTATATTTGCCAGTAAATATGCCTATTACAATTAGTGAATGTGAACCAGCTGTAAAGGGCGATACTGCTACTGGTGCGCAAAAGAATGCAATTCTTGAAACTGGATTACAAATTAGAGTTCCGTTATTCATCGAAGCAGGAGAAACTGTTTTAGTTAGCACTGCTGATGGTAAATACGTAGGTAGAGCTTAATTTACTTTGCGAAAGCAAAGTTTTTTTATTCTAAAAATATCATTCAACTCATACTATTAAATATCTACGTAGGAGGTATTATGTATGAATAAACAAGCGTTAACATTTTTATCGCTATTTAGTTTAATCTTAGTGTTGGCAGTATACTATGTCATGTTACCATTAAACGATAAAACAAACTTAGTAAATAATGGGAATACGGACATTGAAGAAGTTACAAATACGAATGATCTTTCATTATTGCAATCGAAACTTGAATTGCAGAGAGAGACAGTAATTTCTGAAAATAATGCAATTGTTGCTTCTGCCTCAAGCACAACAGATGAAAAATCTATAGCTCTTGAAACAATTCAAAAAACTAAGCAATTAATCAATATTGAAAAGGAAGTTGTTACAGAGCTTACAAATGGTGGATATAATGATGTGTTTGTCGAAATAAGTGAAAAAGTAATTAAGGTAACTGTTAAGAAATCAGGATATACGAGCAAAGATGCTAATGAAGTGTTAAGAATAGTTGTTTCAAAGGTTGGGACTATATATACACCTGAAGTAAAGTTCATTGAAGAATAGTATTTTACTTGCGTAAATATTGCAAATTTATTAAAATATAGTTAAGGAGTGATATTTATGCAACAAAATCAACATATTCTATTTAAATCTAAGACTAATTTGGGTGAAATTGGAATTGGTATTCAAGTGTTCGAAAAAATTTCTGAAATTGCATTAAATGACTTGCAAGTTTCAAAAAATATTAAACCAAAGCAAACATTTTTCGGATATGGAAAGTCTCCAATCTCTGTAACAGCAAATGACGATAATGTTAAAATAACTGTTGAGGTTAACATCAAATATGGGGTGAATATAACAAAGACTTGCAAGGAAATTCAAGAAAGAATAGAATCACTTATATTTCAATTAACAGATATTAAGGACATTACTGTGGACGTTAAGGTAATGGGTGTTGAAATCTAACTGGAATTATCCAGTTTTTTTTTGTTTGTATATTTGTAAATGATGTGAAACAGTTTTATATATAAAAAGTGATATTTATATTAGTTTATATTTAAGGAGTAGTTGTCTTTGTTCTTTCGGTGTTTTGTAGTTCAGTACAGCCATAGGGATATTATTCGATCTCTTAAGATAGTGGGCTGCCTGATATCTTAAATCTTCAAGAGAGTAGAATGTTAATGTCTTATAGAATCTTTCATTATCGTTACGATGTGATCGTTCTACTTTACCATTATGTCTTGGTGTCCTTGGTCTTATTCTATGATGATATATGTTTAATTCCATACACAGTTGATCAAGTGGGTGTATAACTTTAACGGTAGCTTTGAAGTATGTGAATTCAATTCCGTTATCCGTTTGTATTTCTTTCGGTTTATATCCAAAGTATCTTATACACCTCTTAACGAAATCTACAGTGTTAGCTGGTATTTGCTCAGTATAGTGATAAATATATCTTTCTCTACTCGCTTCGTCGATACAGGTATATTGAAAGAAATTAGAGGTTCTAGATATAGTTTTAGCTCTACACTCACCAGGGACATACTTTACATCCATTTGCCACTTAACACCTAATTCTGTTGGTGTATCGTATGGTTTTGGGATATATGACTTCTTAGTATCCGTATTAATCTGCTTATATAAGCCGGATTTTCTAAGGAATCGATAGAGTGATGCTGGGTGTCTTGTATAACCCTTATCTATTTTAAGTTTATACCAAAGCTCACATAAGGTTATATTCTTATTTCTTCTGAGATAATTATCAATCCAAATAATCTCTTGTTGGGTATGAGCGTTAGGGTGAGGAGTTAATGGTTTATGAGATTTATCGGCTAAGGATTCTTTCGTACCATTATAGCGCTTAATCCAACGGGATAAGCTCGCTTTAGAGATATGATACTTACGACATACCACAGCCGCTTTCCAACCATTTTGGTAAGCGATCACGGCATAGAGTCGAGTGTTAATATCATGTGGAATATATCGTTGATTTATAGTTGGGTTATCGTTTATAATAATCATGGTGATTCAAGTCCTTTCTATGATTGTTGTGGTAAACTAATTATAGTACTTGGATCACTTTTTGTTTATATTTAATTTTTGTTTCACATCTATTGTAAACTTACA